>JAUXBM010000100.1 GCA_030619415.1 Chlorobiota bacterium | reverse complement strand
TTTGGGATTCCCGGTTTGAAGGCGAAGCCTGGATTAAAGTAGCTGCTATAAATAGTTGTGGAACCGGTGAATTTTCTGACTCGCTAATGGTATTTGTTTCGGAAACCGTAGGACTGACTGAATTGGATGCTGATTTCAATATGGAAGTAATGCCCAATCCAAGTAATGGGAGATTCAAGCTGAAAATTTCAGCCAATAATGAACAGCTTGTTTACATTTCAATCGTTAATTATTTGGGTCAAATACTTGTCGATCGCAAAGCTGTAACATTCAAAGGAACGCACTTAACATCCTTTGATATGGGTAACGCTGATGCCGGAATCTATTTTGTTATCGTTCAAAATGGCAAGCAGCGAATTGTTAAAAAATTAGTAATCAATGAATAATGAATAAATTTTTGACCAGGCAATCAATTTTATTAATATTTTCGCACCACCAAAAAATAAATATACAATGAAAAAAAATTTTCTCTCAATACTCGCTGCAGTCTTTGTTATTTCGAATTTGTTTGCTTCTGATTGGATTCAAATACGATCAAATCAACCGGCTCCTGCCGATATTTCTCTGATAAATTCAAATATCATCAGCTCAACCGTACAGTTTTCCCTGGATGGTTTTTGGCAAAACCAGGTGCTGACCACTAAAGGTACAGCATGGATGATCGATGTGATTGGTGGTGCAAAATTATTGACGAAAGGTGCGCCCGACTTGCCATCTTTTGCCACTTCACTCATTATCCCTAATCAATCAAAGATGAGCATGGAGATCGTTTCTTCTGAGTATGAAGAATTTGAGAATGTGCTTATTGCGCCATCAAAAGGAAATCTAACCAGGGATATCATCCCGTCAACTGTTCCTTTTGAATTTGGCAAATATTATGAAGTAGATGCATTTTTTCCGGGAGAACTTGCCCGACTTGATGATCCGTATATTGTGAGGGATTATCGCGGACAGGTAGTAAAAATTCAACCATTTCAATACAACCCGGTAACACGGACATTGAGGGTATATTACAATATCACAGTTAAGGTAGTTGAAGACGGAATTTCCACATACAATGTGATCGATGGCAATGAAAATATTGAGACAGTCGACAGTCGGTTTAACAGTGTTTATAAACGGCATTTCCTTAATTATAACACCGGTTCACGATATGATCCTGTTGAAGAACATGGCAATATGCTTATCATCTCATACGGTGATTTTGTGGATGAGATGGAGACATTCGTTGATTGGAAAATTAAAACGGGAACTCCGACTACTATAGTCGATGTTGCAACAATTGGCAATGCAACTGCAATTAAATCCTTTATCGCAGATTTCTACACTGACAACGGACTAACGTTTGTGTTATTGGTTGGTGATGCTGCCCAGGTGCCGTCTACTATGCTCGGAGGGAATGATTCGGATGTTAATTATTCATACGTTGTTGGCAACGACCACTACCCTGATTTGTTTGTTGGCAGATTTTCGGCTGAAACAGAAGATCATGTAAATACGATGGTCACGCGCACCCTGACTTACGAACAAGATCCAACTGCCGACACAGCATGGTACAAAAAGGCCATCGGCATTGCCTCGAGTGAAGGCCCTGGTGATGAAGGAGAGTACGATTATCAGCACATCAGGAATATTGGCGACAACAAATTAATTCCGTTTACTTACAACTATGCCTATGAGCTTTTTGATGGTAACCAGGGGGGTAACGATGAACCGGGAAATCCATCCCCTGCTATGGTGGGTGCAACTGTTGATTCCGGTGCCACAATTATCAACTATACCGGGCACGGCAGCACAACATCATGGGGTACATCCGGCTTTGGCAACAGCGGGGTAAACAACCTTACCAATGTAGGTAAATGGCCTTTTATTATTTCCGTAGCATGTGTAAATGGAAATTTTGTCGGACCGACTTGTTTTGCTGAAGCATGGACAAGAGCAGAGCATGATGGTGAGCCAACCGGCGCCATTGCTACCCTGATGTCAACAATTAACCAGAGTTGGAATCCGCCGATGCGTGGTCAGGATGAAATGAACGATATACTTACGGAGGTTTACGCTGACAATATTAAAAGAACTTTCGGAGGGATTACCATGAACGGGGTCATGAACATGAATGACAATTATGGCAATGCCGGCTATACTGAAACAGATACCTGGACAATATTTGGTGACCCATCTCTCGTTGTACGGACTTCGTATCCTGAAGATATGACGGTTACTCATGCTGGGGAAATAACTGTGGAAGATAACACTTACACCATTTCAAGCAATGCCGAAGGTGGTATTGCAGCACTCAGCAGAAATGGCGAAGTACTGGGCGTTGCAGTTATAGAAGGTGGATCTGCGACTATCTCGTTTGAACCAATCAACGAAGTTGGCGCCGAAGTAGATTTTGCGGTTACATCGTTTAATTTTCGTCCTTATGTCGCTACGCTGGAGATTGTTCCTCCTCCAGGACCCAATGTTGTGTATGCCGGAAGTATCATTAACGACATTACAGGAAATCAGGATGGCCGCCTTGACTATGCTGAAAATATTTTGCTTACAGTGGCGCTCACAAATAATGGGGTACAAGATGCTCCAAATGTGAGGGCAAGTCTCAGCAGTGCAAGTCCCTATATTACATTTAACACAAATGATATCGTTTATGGTGATATCATGGTTGGAGATACAGTTTCAATAACGGATGCATTCGATATACAGGTTGCTGATGATGTTCCTGATAAAAAAATGATCATGTTCACGGTTACTGTGGAGGATGATTATGTACGATCGGTTTATGAATCAAACTTCATAATCGTTTCACATGCCCCCGTGTTGAGTTTTGTTGAGTATGTGATTAATGATGATGATGGAAATGGAAAACTTGATCCTGGCGAATCAGGTGAACTTGTTGCAACTGTCGAAAATAAAGGATCTTCAGATGCTTACAATGTAATCGGCCAGTTGACCACAGTAAGCCCTTATATGTTGATTCTGAGTGACCCTCAGGCAATTGGTAATTTGCCTGCCGGCGAAAGCCAACAGCTAAGTTTCCTTGTTCAGGCTGGTGGTAATACTCCAGAAGGCCATATTGCCGGTTTAACACTCGAAATGGTCGCTGATCATAATTTAGCCGTGGCCGATGAATTTTCAACAATTATCGGGCAAAAGCCGGTTTTGATTCTTCAGCTTGAAGAAGCCTCACGTTCTACGGATGCTTTAATAGGCTGCTTTAATACATTGAGTGTTGGAGCTGACGTGACATCAGAAATACCGGAGAATATTGATATTTACAGGTCTGTTTTTGTATTGCTTGGCGTATTCCCTGATAATTATGAATTAACTGCTGAAGAAGGACAAAAGCTGGCAGACTTCCTTGAAAAAGGTGGCCGGGCCTATATGGAGGGCGGCGATGCCTGGTTCCTCACAAATAAAACAGCAGTGTATGATATGTTCCATATTGAGGCAACTGAAGATGGTTCAGATGATCTTTCTGAAATTATAGGTGAATACAACGGCATCCTCCAGGGCTTTTTATTCGATTATGATGGAGCCAACAATTACATCGATCATATTGTCCCTGCTGAAGGTGCAGTTATGATGATGAATAATGTAACCCCTGAATATGGAGTTGCAGTATCCTTCGAAAACGAAACCTATAAAACAATTGGCACTTCCTTTGCCTTTGAAGGACTTGTCAATACTGAAGGTTCAACCAGAGATGGTATCATGGCTGAAATACTTGCTTTCTTTGAAATTGGCTTCACATGGACAAATATTGAGGCGCCTGTTTTACACGAAACTTCGGTCTCTGCTTATCCAAATCCATTTAGCCGGCAGGTAAATATCAAATTCCAGACTGACCAAAAATCGGTGGTGAGCCTTGATATATTTGATCTTACCGGCCGAAAAGTTATGACCCTTGTCGATGAAGAACTTAGTGCCGGCATCCATACTTATCTTTGGAATGCTGATAGTGAAACCGGACAAAATGTACAGCCTGGTATTTATTTCTACAGTTTAAGAGTTGGAGATCAGGTAACATCCCGAAAACTTGTTCTTACCAGGTAATACCAAATTAACCCCAAATTGGTATAACCTAACTGAAACAACAACAAAAATAATACGTTTAGATCTGAGGAAACAGGGCTGGCCTGCGTGTTGGCCGACGAAAGAATCCTGGGCAATTAAAAGACTGCATGAAATACGTTGTTTTCTGTTTCAGAATTTCAGGATTCTCTCGGCACGCCACCACATCTGCCTACCTGAAAGTGCCTCAGAATTAAACGTGTTATGTTGTTTTGAAATAACATAGTAACTTTACTCTGTTTTTTTAGAAAATTTATTCAATGTTCATTATTGCCGGGGCAGGACATCCAAAAACAGAGAAACACATCACGGTTAAACCGGTTCATTGTTACCATTGCAACAACGATGTTTTCTGGATACTGGAAAAAACAAAATACCACATTACCTTATTTTTCATACCCGTTGTCCCCTATAAAACCGAATACCTGTATTCCTGTTCGATTTGTGGTTCATCCTCGAAATTAAGCAAAGAAGAGTTTGAGAGGAGGGTGCAATTTGAAACCCGGCCCTATAAATAAATACGCTCGAATCAAGACCTTTTATACCGGAAAAAGCATTAATTCCCTTCAAAGTAAAAATCCCAGACAAACGCTTTATCGAGTGTGATAAAATAGGGCCGACTTTCCAGGTTCAAACCCGAATAAAAAGTATTTCCTTCCGATTTTACCAGGCCTCTGCCATTTTCAAAACGTTGTGCACTTTCCGCTCCATGAAAATACTTTAGTTTGCTGGAACCTGGATTAATCACAGCCGTTACTGATTTTGAATCCACGGGCAATTTTTCGAACCAGGCTTTAAGGATCGTTTTTCCAACCTGAGTGGTGATGGTTGATCCTACTTCAATTTTATCATCCGACTCCTCAATAGAAAAATCAATTTCCCCCCTCACCAGGGCAAAACCGAGTTCATCCAATTTGCTATACAATGGTTTGCTTTCGGCCAGAATAGTTAGTGGAGATACAATTGTATTCTCTATTTTATACCCATCATTTTCGTTTAACCCTGACATTCTTATTACCGGAACAAGCAATTGTGCCATTGTAAGTTTCCCTGATTTTTCCCCTCCTATTCCATGATTATCAGCTTTAACCACAAAAAACATCAACAGTCCTTCGCCCTTTTCATTGACAATTTTTGGTGAAAAATAGGGGCCAATCAGGTCTTGAAGTGTGCTATCCGGAACATACCAGCCAAATGTAATTCCGGTGGCCGGATCATCTGCCGATACACTGAATTTGTTTGATGGTGCAGAATCTGTGCACCCAATCATCAGCACAACAGAAAAGCCCAATAAGGCTATTGCGATCTTACTTAATGCTTTCATGTTCACATTTACTGAATTAAAACTTTTCATCATATTTTGTCCACAATAAATCACCCAGTTCAATACACCTTTCCATCACCATCGAACCTTTTTTGTTGGAATATTGATTGAGGAATTCCACTGCTTCTTTCGGATCTTTTTTATAAAGTTCATTCGCTTCCTGATCAATTGTGTCAACCTCTTCAACAAATGACTTCTGCATAGGTAACCAAACGGTATCAAGGTCTTTGTGCATATCGCCCCAACGCTGGGCGGCAAGCGTTCCTGTCCGGTTAAATATCCACCATGCCGATTTTAATGTGTACCCGTTTATGCGACCCGGTGTTTTATACTCTTCCGGCAAGTCCGTCACGGATCCATAAATCGGAACATATACTGAGGAGGCTACATTGTCCATGGCAAGCCATTCTATTCCTCCAATTTCGTCGGGTAACCAGTTGCGTAACTGGATGATGGTAGCATACATGGTGTACCAACGGGCAATGGTACGTTCGCCAAGCGGACCCCAGCCACCATTTATTTTGTGTAGTTTAAGGTCATCATAAGGCATCTGCGGATTGGCCAGGGGCGACATGATCGTTTTCCCATCTTTATCGGTGACGGTAAGTGTTTTTCGCATGTCGAAAGGTGTGCCCTGGTAATAGTCGCGGAATATGCCGATCAATTTTTCGAGGGTAACCAGTGTATCGGGTTTCACCGAAAAAGGAAAATTTTCAGCATTGGGATCTAACTCAAGTGAGGGTGCCAACAGATCAAACACACGCCATTCCCTTCTGCGTGAAGCGAATGAAGTCCGGCTTTCGGGTGCATAAACACAACAAAAACGGAAGGGCTCTTTATCTGCATCGTACCACCCGTTTTCGGTTGCTACCTTATAAATATTCTTGGAAGCCATGAAATAATCAGGGTCATCCAGATTGATTTCTTTGATGGTACTGGCATTTACGTTTACTGAAACATGATCATCGGGAACGCGCTGGGCAACCCAAACAGCGCCGATTTTACCTTTCCCGGAACCGAGCACTTCAAAATGCCATACTTCATTTTTGTCGGCAATAGTTAGTGCTTCCCCGTAATCGTTCCATCCATATTTTTCCAGCAGATCGCCTGCCATTTTTATAGCATCGCGGGCAGTGGTATTGCGCTCAAGCATCAGCTGGCACAACCGCTGGCAATCGATGATACCGGCATCGCTCTGCAACTCTTCCCTGCCACCAAATGTTGATTCACCAATACCTAGCTGTTTCCTGTTCAGGCTTGGATAGGC
>JAUXBM010000207.1 GCA_030619415.1 Chlorobiota bacterium | reverse complement strand
CTTAAAAAAGGCAATAAATAATTCAAATATTATTTTACCTTTGCACCCTCAAAATTTTGAAGAAAAACCATTAATAATTAAGACCAAATGCAGAACAGAGGAGCGATCACATTTTTTGCCATCGTTTTTGCCTTAGTGTGTATTTACGTGCTGAGTTTTACATTCGCTACCACCAGGATGGAGCGAAAAGCCAAAGACTATGCTGTAAACGAAACCGCGCAAAAGCAGGCAGATGAAATGGCAATGGGTGATGAAGTGATGAGGGGCTACTACCTTGATTCCATTGCAAATTCAAGGGAAACTTATTTCCTTGACAGTATAGCGAATGAAGTAGTTTACAATATTTTAATTGACAACTACACCTACAAAGAGTGTAAAGAGAGAGAGCTAAATCTTGGCCTCGACCTTAAAGGGGGGATGAATGTTGTGTTGGAAGTGTCTGTTTCAGAGATTATTTACGCTCTTTCAGGCAAAAGCGAAGACCCTGCATTCGTGCAAGCCATGGCCCTGGCCCATGAAAAACAAAGAAGCAGCGGAAAAGATTTCGTCACCTTATTTGGCGAGTCATTTCAGGAAGTTGATCCCGGCGCCAGCCTGGCAGCTATCTTCAGTTATGAATTCAGGGATAAAGGAATAACATCAAGGTCAACAAACGAAGAAGTACTGGCAGTTATCAGGGCAGAAGCTGATGGTGCCATCGACCGTTCCTTCGAAATTCTCAGGACACGTATTGACCGTTTTGGAGTTGCTCAACCCAACATTCAGAAACTGGCTTCCACCGGTCGGATCCTTATCGAATTACCTGGAATAAAAGATCCCGAGCGTGTAAGAAAACTCCTCCAGGGAACGGCAAAACTGGAATTCTGGGAAACCTATAATTTCCAGGATGTTTACCAATTCTTTGAAGAAGCAAATACCAAGCTGGTTAAAGAAAAAGTCATCGAAGAATTAGCAGAAGAGACCAAAGCTGAAGATGAAGAAATTGCACAAACCGGTGATGATACCGGCGAAGAGGGGGAGCAATCACTTCTTGAGCAGATTGAGGCTGATAGTGCCAGGCAAGCTGAAGATCAATCTTTTGAAGAATATTCAGCCCAAAACCCATTGTTTGCCTATTTCAGGCCATCGATAAGCAGGGATGAGAACGGCAGGCCATTCGTGATGCCCGGCGCTACAATGGGTGTTGCCGCCATAAAAGATACTGCACGCATAAACAATATGTTGCGAAAAGTGAAAGACCTTTTCCCCAGAGACCTGCTGATGGCATGGACTGTAAAACCGGAGGCAGCCGAACCCAACATCCTTCGTTTAATCGGATTGAAAGCAAGTGCCCGCGATGGAAGTGCTGCATTAAGTGGTGATGTAGTTGTTGATGCCCGTCAGGATTATGATCAGAATGGCCGCATCACTGTTGACCTTCAGATGAACTCACAAGGAGCGAAAGTCTGGAAAAGACTGACCGGTGAAAATATCGGCAAACAAATCGCCATCGTTCTCGATAGTTATGTTTATTCATACCCAAACGTGAATGATGAAATCCCAAGTGGCCGTTCATCAATTTCAGGTGGTGGAATGAGTGTTGAAGAAGCGCAAGACCTTGCCAATATTTTGAAAGCCGGTAAATTACCTGCACCGGCCCGCATTGTTGAGGAGGCAGTTGTTGGTCCTTCGCTGGGTCGTGAAGCTGTGACATCAGGAATGAACTCGTTTATTTTGGCGTTTATTCTTGTACTGGCTTATATGATTGTTTATTATAACCGTGCAGGACTTGTTGCCAACATCGCCCTGGTTTTAAATATATTTTTCCTGTTTGGTGTACTTGCCTCACTCAAAGCTGTCTTGACCCTTCCGGGAATGGCGGGAATTGTTCTTACGTTGGGGATGGCGGTTGATGCCAACGTAATTATTTACGAACGTATTAAAGAAGAGATTCGAGCAGGAAAAGGACTCAGGCTTGCCATCACAGATGGTTATAAAAATGCCTATTCCGCCATTATTGATGGTAACGTTACAACCTTGCTTACCGGTATCGTTCTTTACATATTCGGAAGCGGTCCTGTTCAGGGATTTGCAACCACACTGATCATTGGTCTGTTGTCATCCTTATTTACAGCCATCTTCATATCCAGGTTGATATTCTCAGGAATGTTGAACAGGAATATGAAAGTTAATTTCTCGAACAAGTTTACTGCAAATGTTCTTTCCAACACCAATTTCGATTTTATTGGTAACCGAAGGAAAGCATACATTTTTTCCGCCATACTTATTGTAATCAGTTTTGGATCACTCTTCACAAAAGGATTGAACTTTGGTATTGATTTTACCGGTGGCCGTACTTATGTTGTGCGTTTTGACCAGGAGGTAAATACACAACCCATCAGGGAAGCACTGACCCTGGAATTTGAGGGTGTTGCTCCTGAAGTAAAAACCTTTGGGCCGAATAGCCAGATAAAAATCACTACCAAGTACATGATCGAAGATGATGACCCGAAAGTTGATGCGCTTATACAACAGAAATTGTACGATGGACTAAAAGGGAATTATAAAGCAGAAATTTCATACATTGAATTTTCGTCCGATACCGAAGGGGAAAATAAATTATTGGGCATTCTCAGTTCTCAGAAAATCGGCCCTACTATTGCCGACGATATTCGTACAAGGGCATACTTAGCCGTTGGCTTTGCATTGATCATCATTTTTATTTACGTTGCTATCCGATTCCGGAAATGGCAATATGGATTATCGGGTGTAATTGCCTTGTTCCATGACTCAATAATTACCATTGGAATGTTCTCCCTGTTTTACGGTATTCTGCCGTTCAACATGGAAGTTGACCAGGCATTTATTGCAGCGATCCTCACAATTATTGGGTATTCAATTAATGACTCGGTTATTATTTTCGACCGTATTCGTGAAAACACCAATTTGTTCCCGAAACACAGTCTGAAGAAAAATATCAACGAGGGATTGAACAGCACCCTGGCGCGTACACTGAACACATCAGGTACAACCCTTGTGGTACTGCTCATTATCTTTATATTTGGAGGAGAGGTGATCCGCGGATTTATCTTCGCTTTGCTTATAGGAGTTGCGATTGGTACCTATTCATCATTGTTTACTGCCAGTCCGATAGCATACGATTTACTGGGTGGCGACAAGCAGGAGCGTGAATTGGAAGCAAAAGCTGTAAAAGAGAACACACGTAAAAAGAGAAAAAAGTAAACCTTTTTTAAGTTATAAGTTTAAAAGCCCTGATCCCGATAGCTATCGGGACGGGGCTTTTTTTATGCCATTAAAGCTGGATTTCACCGGAACAAGAATGAGGAACTTTCCGGTTGGCAAAAAGCGTCAAAGCACCTTGCCCATTATTGAGTTGCTACTGATGCGGTACAATTTTTGTTAATTTTGTCTTCCGTAAAATTAAAGACATTGAATTTACTATTTTTCGATTTCGGCTCAGGTGAAATATTGCTGATTGTTATTGCAGTATTTCTTATTTTCGGCCCGAGTAAAATACCCGAAATGGCACGTGGCCTTGGTAAATTCATCAACGATATCAAAAGGGCATCAGAAGATATTAAAACAGAGATTAACCGCGAAGCCGACAGGCAGGAAAGGGACAAAAAACTGACGGAATATAAAACACAAATTGAAAAGGAT
>JAUXBM010000050.1 GCA_030619415.1 Chlorobiota bacterium | reverse complement strand
TGTCTGACCATTTTCATCATACCGGGGTTAAAATCCCCGATCCAGTTCATTTCCAGGTCAGTATAATTAAAAGTCGGTTTGGCTACTTCTTTTACAAAGCGAAGGATCATTCCGGCAGCAACACCTTTGCCTTGAAAATCGGGTACTACACCAAATATCTGACCGATAAGCCTTGTGTTTTTCTTTAGGATCTTTACATACAATACGAGCCTTAGCTTGTTGATCAGGTTAAATTTTCCGTTAAATTTTCGGGTAATTTGAAACAAATCAGGTATCATAATGAAAAATGCAATTGGCCTGTCTTTGTGATAAGCAAAAATGATTGCCCGTTTTTCGGAGACGGGTTTCAACTTTTTAAACATATTCAGTGCCTGCTGCTTCTTAAAAGGTCTTACACCCGGAAATCTTGCCCATGCTTCGTTGAAGATGGTCATAAAATCCAAAGCGTATTTTTCCATTTTGCGGGGGTCAAGAATGTCGAACTGATAATCGGGATCATCTTTTAAATGTTCCCCATTTTTATAGACAACCTCATCCATATCGACAGATGTAAGGGCTACATGATAAGTATATTGGTTAAAAAAATTCCGAAAACCATAATTGGTGAAAAGTTCATTATAGTATGGTTGATTGTATGGCATATTGTAATTGGGCTCAAAAAAACCTTCCGAAAGACATCCCCAAAAAAGCTCTCGTGATCCAAAATTCACCGGGCCATCCATTGCTTCAATACCGTTTTCCTGGAGCCATTTTTTGGCAGCTTCAAAAAGTATGTTGGCAGCCTTCTGGTTGTTTACGCAGTCGAAAAAGCCACATCCACCGGTTAGCTGATCATCTTTACTTGCAGTAGCCGGGTCATAGAAAGCAGCAATCCTGCCTGCTAATTTTCCCTCACCATCTTTTAAAATCCATCTGATCGCATTTCCTTTTCTGAAGCGTTTGTTTGTTTCCCGATCGAATATTTTCTCCACATCCTCATCCAATGGCCTGATGAAATTCTTTTGGTCTTTATTGATCAATGAAGCGACTTTCAGGAAATCCTTTATGTCTCTTTTGGTATTAACCTCTATTGGTTGAAATTCTTTTGTAATCGTCATTTCCTAAAAATAATGGCAGAAAAAATCCATTGGGTTATTCTTTGTAAATCCATGCTTCGCGATAGTTATATGGCAATTGCTGTTTGACGTACATGGCCTCTTTCAAGTTGTTGAACTTGTTCAGGTAAACCCTGGTCATTTCCTTGTTTAAAAGTGTGCCGGCATTTTTATATCCTGATTTTTTCAGCCGTTTTACCATTTCCCGGGCATCTTTGGTTTCGGTATAGCTTCCGACAACAATATAGTAAGTAATTTGTGCGATACCTGTATCTCCAGCAACTGCAGTAGTTGCACCGGCCAGCGCTTTTTCCAAATCATCAATACAAACATCCGGCACACTCACCTTGTCAGGACGCTGACCGAACCAGACAGAAACATAACGTTCATTTATTCCAACACCCATACAGACCCATTTTTTTGCGCTAAAATTGCCCCTTGCAAGCAGCATGTCGAGTACTGCTTTTGTCGATGACCAAAGGTTAATCACTGAGTCAACATTAAAGTCATCTTCAAAATAGGCCACCAATTCATATCCTCTGTACGGATAGGATGTTAGTTCCTTTGGCTTGTCCCACATGCAATCCTGTTGAGGAACGTATGGATTATGACAACAGGGCGTCCACTCGCCTTTATCTGACCAACTCGATAAGTTACAGACACTTGTGTCGGGCTTATTTACAAGTAAATCATCCACATGTATTTTAGCCACATACGAGAGGGAGGTAGAAAGTTTAACGGTTTTTTGATCATATTCAGTAAGCAGCGTGTTGATGGCATTGTATAGGTTTTTTTCATCAAGCGAGAGACAGAAATCATCAGGTATCTTATTTTGGGCCAAAACAAGTGCTGGGCTGGTAGCAAGCTGGAGGATAACCAACAATGTAAGAATCAAACCCTTCACTTCAACAAATTGATTCGGTCGTTTTTTTAACATTAAACAGTGACGTCGCATAAGCAGTTCAGATGACCGTAAAAATACAAATTAAACCCAGCTAAATTTTCCTAAATGATCATTTACCAATTTGTCAAATAGCAATGCCAGTTTTGTTGTTATTGGATTTTTTGCCTTGTAATCAATCTCATCAATGCGATGAATCGGGAGCACATTTTTTGAAGTGCTGCTTAAAAAACAGGCATCAAAATCTGTTAAATCTTTTGACTCAATATCCTTTTCGATTACCGGAATACCTTCCCTTTTTGCCAATGCAATGATCTTGTCCCGCGTAATTCCGGGTAAAACCAGTTCCACTGGCGATGTGTGCAAAGTATTATCGCCGACAAAAAAAATATTTGATCTGTGTCCTTCTGTAATCAGGCCTTTCTTGTTAATCAGTAAAACCTCGGCAATCCCGTCTTCTTTAGTTATTTCTTCAGCCATTTGTCGCAATGGCAGGTTTGTTCTTTTCGACTGAGGCCTTTTGCGTGAAGCATTCAATGTGACAATATCAACCCCTGATTCAAAATCTAATTTTGACGGATAAATCGTTGGGACAATCCATGCCATGAAAACGGGCCCCCGAGATGGATGAACTAAATATTGAAAACGAATATTGCCCTGTTTCAGGCTGTTTGTTTCGATGAGGTTTTTTAGCGAAACCATCAGTTGTTGTTCAGAAATTGGATCGGAAAATTGCTCATAAAAGGCCGAAGTGTAAAACCGCTTTATATGCTCTTCCAAAAAAAGAGGAGTTCCATTAATAACCCTGAAAACCTCATAAATGCCAGGGCCTTCGTCGAGTATACCTGTATTAAAATCGCAAGAATCCTTAAGATCAGAATTTAAAATGAAATGTTGGAGTAGACAAGTTTCCATCAATTTTCCCACTCCTCTTTTAATGTACTGTAAATTTCTAGGTCAACATAATTATTGT
This sequence comes from Chlorobiota bacterium, assembly GCA_030619415.1. Lineage (GTDB taxonomy): Bacteria > Bacteroidota > Bacteroidia > Bacteroidales > F082 > JAADID01. The sequence continues at coordinate 6,080 of JAUXBM010000050.1, read as the reverse complement.
GCAGACTTTCTCCGTGGCGTTCAATTCCTTCGGGTTTCAAACCGAGTAGAACTGGAATAGCCCTGCTTTTTTCGTTTCCTACGGCTACTTTAATCATCACCCTGTTTAATTTCAAATCATTGAGAGCATAATCAATCAACGCTTTACATGACCTGACCATGATCCCTTTTCCGGTCATGCCAGCATCAAGCCAATAGCCCATTTCAGTTTTATTGTTTGAATTGTCAATTTCTTTAAATCCAATGAGCCCGGCAAATTGTTCTTGATACCAAATTTCAAATATCATATCCCGTTTAGGACACCTGGAATTTAATACAGAATCTATAAAAATTTTAGTGTCACTTACTGATTTTGTTCCATCTACAAAGGGTAGCCATTCATGAAGGTGCTTCCTGGAATTATTAATGCTGTCATATATCAACTCGGCCGAAGTCAGCGATATTTTTGACAACTTTATCTCATCGTCAACTTCGATTTTACACATTTGTTTCAGCGTTGCCGGTATTGTTTCTTTCGGTAAAATACTTGTCGAGCAGTTCTTTCGCTTTTTCGAAATTGATATTTTCCACATAAAGTTTCGTCGATTGCCCTGGGTATCCCTGGGCAAATCCGGCACTCATGCTCGATTCGAGGATGTTCTTGCTGATAACGCCAATGTCATTTTCTTTCAGGTATTCCTGTAGCCATAAACACTCTGCCTTCGAACCGGTGTAAACCTCCTTAATATCTTCTGACATGATTTGTATTGTTTGTGTAAATTAAGGATAAAAATAGGGGTTTTTCTGCTAACCCTGTTATGTTTTAAAATAAGCTGGAAATCCACCTTCATAGATGGTTGGTCTTAACTTCCAAACGGAGTTAGTATAAGTCTAAGAGGTTTAATTATTCAATTTGATAATTGCAAAAACCATCACCGCTGCACTAATAAACTGGATAGGGGACAGGATGCTGTCGTTGATCAGGTAATCGAATAAAATAGCCGATATTGGGAATAACAATTCGCTGATGGTGGCGACAATTGCCTTTACTCTCCGCAACCCGTAATAATAGATAAAAATGGCACCCGACCCTGTTGAAATTCCAATAATAAAAAAGTAAAGCCAGTTAACATTTGTCGTCTCCCCAAAACCAGTGTAGTTACCTGTGAATATTAGTAAAACGATCATTATTACGGAGGTAAAAGCATATCTGTAAAAAGTGGCCGTGATGAAATTGTGGTTCAACAAAAACTTCTTTGAAAATACGGTTGAACTACCAAATGAAAATGCTGCCAGCAACGCAAATAATGCGGCATAAATTGTATTCGACCCTGAGGAAAAATTTGGGAGATTAAAGCCAAACGTCAGGAAATAGCTGGCGATAATTGCTATAGCCGCCCAGATTAGAAAGTTTTTTCGGATTTTTTCTTTTAACAATATTCCGGCAAGGATGATTGCAAAAATGGGTTGCAGTTTTTGTAGCAACACAACCACCGTCAGTTGCTCAAAGTTGACCAGGAACAATGCTTTTACAATGGCAATTGTTCCAATAGCCCCGCCAAACAAAGAAATCAGCGACAGCGTGATGAAATCCTGCCTTACAAAATGACGCAGATGTGTGTATTGCTTCGATAGGAAAATATTCATTAACAAAAAAGGGATCAGGTGTAGAACGGTTACCACGTATATTACATTCAGGTTGAACAACCTGGGGGTAAGCACAACACCGTCAAACCCCCACATAATTGCAGATATGCTGATGGCTATGGTTCCTCTGAGTACCTGGTTAACTTGTTTTTCCATTTGGTTTTATGGCTTGCGCAAAAATAGGAAAAGGATCTTAGTAATTGGATACTTGATACTGGATACTGGATACTGGCGACTGGTGACTGGTGACTGGTGACTGATACTGGATACTTAATGCTGGATGCTGGATTTGGATATTGGCAGGTCGAAAAGGTGTTGGATCAATGATGAGTTGATTAGTGAATATGGTTTTTAGTGGAAATTGAAAACTAAGGCAGGCTGTTGGATATTGGATGTTTGACAGTGAATTCAGAGTTTGCACTGGGCTCACCGACTGAGAACTCAGAACTCAGAACTCAAAACCCTGACCTTACTGCATTCCCGGAAATGCCTCTACATATTGCACCTTAATATCAGCGAAAGATTCAACGATCTGAACCTTGAAATCAGGGAAGGATTCTACCACCTGCCATTCACCACAATCATCAGGGAACGCTGTGACCAATTTTACTTTTAAATCAGGAAATGATTCCACAACCTGAATTTTAAGATCAGGAAATGATTCCACAAACTGAACCTTACCCTTTAGTTCGATACCGTTCCAGGTGCAATCTGACAGGCTGATGGATTCAGGAGCCGAACAGGTTTTAGTAGTTCCGTGGTCAGCACAATTCAGTGGGTTGAATCCTGAGAATGAGAAGATAACCAGGCTTAGTACAAAAGGTATGGCATATTTGAAAAACAAAATAATAGATTTAAGATTGATGTACCAGTTGCAAACAAGATGCCAGAAAACCAGTCGGCAGTCAACAGTCAATCAATTGCTAATGACTATTGAATGACAGCGAAGTCAAATGACCAATAACCAATTCCCAATCACTCCCCCTCAATCCACGCAATTATCTTGGGGTCATCCGGCTTTATTTGCGGATTGAACACATGCTCCAGTTTGCCGTCTGCACTGATCAGGTATTTCTGAAAATTCCATTTTACCTTTGAACTTGATTCGCCATTCAAATCTTCGTCGGTCAGCCATTGATAAACAGGGGCCATGTTTTTTCCTTTCACCGAAATTTTTTCCATCATCGGGAATGTAACACCATAATTGAGCGTGCAAAACTCCTTGATTTCTTGATTGGTGCCCGGTTCCTGTTTCATAAAATTATTGGCAGGGAACCCAATTATGACAAATCCCTGCTCGTTGTACTTTTTATAAATTGCTTCCAGCTGCTCGTACTGTGGTGTATAACCACATTTTGAAGCGACATTTACTACCATTACTTTTTTCCCTTTAAACTGTGAAAGCGAAAGATCATTGCCGTCAATATCCTTTACGATAAAATCATAAAATGATTGCGTTTGTGCTATGCCAAACAGTTGCAATAGCAGGCTTACCGCGATGATACTAAATAGTTTTGTCATTTATCTTGTTTTTAAGTGAGAACAAATCTACATATAATATTAAATTCCCTGTTGTACGTCAACAATTGAATTGTGTTAAAAGCCTCATACAATTCAACCCCTGTTCTCGACAGCACGGAAGCTTAATCTACAATTCAAAAACCTTTCTACACGCACAGCATTTTATCACAATAGTTTTGCTGAAAAATTAAAAAATTGCAACCCCTGTTAAATACTTCTGTCCTTAAGACGTGATTAAAAAATTCATACGACTTTCATCAATAAAACAATTGCATACCGAACACCTTTACCTGCTTTAATCAATTATTAAACCTTAAAACGAAGTAAAATGATGTTGTTAAATTTTTTGAGCAGTACGCTGATCAGCCTGACGCTGATCGCAGGAGGTGAAACTGAAGGCATACTGGAAAACCCATCTAACCCAACACCTCCCGAACCCACTTGGGAGATGGTGGACCAGGATGATATCCTGACGATTTACGAACGCTGGATAACCTTGCCTGACGGACGCAAAACCCGTGAACGAAAAGGGGAGTTTTATACTGACAATCACCCGGATGAAATTGTGCCGCTGGTTGCAAGTTCTTCTGGCATAAAACATTGGATGCGTGGGGTGGAAGAATCTCGGGAAATTGATTTTCCCCAAACCGGGAATAAAACAGTTTATATACTTTTTAACGCCCCCTGGCCTTTTAAAAACAGGGACCTGGTTACCGAGATCAGAACAATTGATAATTGTGATGAGGGCTGCACTGATATTTTCTTTTCGGCAAGAGGGGATATGCTGCCGGAATATAAAAATGTAATACGAATGCTCAGTTACGAATCACATTGGCAACTTACATCTGCTTACAACGGTTTGACAAAAGTATCCTTCTCGGCTTATAGCGACACTGAACCTGTTGTGCCACGCTGGATTCAGGATCCTGTAACGGAAAAACTCTTTAAAGATAACCTTCTGAATCTACATGAACTGCTAACGCAGAATTTGAAATAAATTAGTAAACAGTCTGTAATTTAATATTAAAATGGGTTTTGCCGTTATGATAAAACCCGCTAAAACTGCGGTTGACCCATTTTCTAAATTGGCGCATAAAGAGAAGCAGATTTACAATCTGCCTAAATCAGGATTACAAATCCTGAGCCCTAAACTTTCAGATTGCACCCGTCAAAAGCCGGGCAGGAATCTGAAAGAGAATCGGTAAATCTGAAAGAGCGCATGAATGAATTAAGGCAGCTGACAAGAATAAAGAACAAAATGAAGTACATCAGCTATAAATCAAATTATATTATCGGAATTTTGCTCATACTTCTTCTAGCGATTTCGATAAGCGCCAGTTCGCAATCAATTACACAAACAGTTAAAGGAAGGGTGTTTGATGCGCAGGTTCAATTTTCGTTACCCGGAGCTACAGTAGTTGTAGCAGGATCGGAGCCATTAATTGGAACGGTAACCGATTCTGAAGGATATTTTACACTTGCAAATGTTCCGGTTGGAAGGATAGACCTGGTAGTCAGTTTCGTTGGATACGAAGAATTTACCTTGTCTGATGTTTTAGTGGGTTCGAAAATAATGCCGCTTGTGAAAATCCCGATGAAAGAACTTGTTACCGGTTTGGACGAAGTTGAGGTAAAATCGGAAGTAATTAAGGAACAGGCATTAAATACGATGGCCATTCTTTCGGCTCGATCCATTTCATTGGATGAGGCACAGCGTTTTGCAGGAAGTATGGAGGATTTTTCAAGACTTGCCTCTTCATTCGCCGGAGTATCCTCCAGTTCAATTGACAACAATGAGGTTATTATTCGTGGTAATCCTGCCAAAGGTATTTTGTGGCGGTTGGAAGGAGTGGAGATCCCGGTTCCAAATCACCTTGCACATGCTTTTAACGGAGGTGGGGTTGTTTCTATGTTTAGCCCTTTTATGATGGCCAATTCTGACTTTTTTACAGGCGCTTTTCCTGCCGAGTATGGCAATGTACTCTCTGGTGTGTTCGATATTAATTTCCGGACCGGTAATCCCGATAAGGGAAAATATGGTATTCTGATTGGGTCGTATGGAATGGAAGTTGCCGCCGAAGGGCCATTTAAAAAGGGTAGGGGCTCGACTTACCTGGCGAATTTCAGGATGTCAACATTCAGCGTCTTACAAAATATTATGCCCATCGAAACAGGCCTGCCCGATTACACCGACCTTTCTTTCAATATGAATTTTCCTACAAAAAAGGCAGGTGTTTTTTCGTTGTGGAGTATGAATGGATATGGAAGAATTGCAAATGAACCTTCCAAGCCGCCCGAGGAATGGGAAACTTCATTTGATAATATTAAAATTGAATTTACTTATGGTTTAACGGCTTCGGGTTTAAATCATAAAATTATCATTGGTAAAAAATCATTCCTTTCATCGTCGCTTTCCTTCTCAGGATACACAAATTCAACTGTTTCCAGTCAATTGGATTCATTGCTCATGGATAAACCGTTGTCGGATATTTCGGAGAAAAATTATACAATCAGGGCAAAATCTGTTCTAAACCATAAATTTGGATCACGCCACACCAACCGAACAGGGATTATGGTCAACCAGATTTGGTATGATTACAACAACCTGGCAAACTCAGATCCTGCCATTCAGGATACGCTCGATTTCAGGATGAAGGAAAAAGGAAATACATACATTGCACAGGCCTTTAGCCAGTCGCTGATACAATTGGGCGGCAATGTAACCATGAATGCAGGTCTTCACTTTTTGTACTTCGGTCTGAATGGTAATTTTGCAATTGATCCGCGAATTGGAATTAAATGGCAGGCAGCGCCAAAACATAGTTTAGGCATTGCATATGGAAAACACAGCCGCATTGAACCCTTGCGAATTTATTTGATAAAGTTTCCTGAAAATGATAAAGAGGTATTACTCAACAAGAACCTGGAAATTAC
>JAUXBM010000172.1 GCA_030619415.1 Chlorobiota bacterium | reverse complement strand
GTTCTCTTCGAGGTAGGCTTCCGTCGCACGAATGAGAAATCCTTCTTTTTGCACACCAACGGATTCTTCGGGTTCGCCAAAAAAATCGGTGCTTCTTGTCTTTACCTCAATTACAACCAACTCTTCCTGGTCCATGGCAATGATATCGATTTCATCTTTGTCGTGCCGCCAATTGGTTTCGATAATTTTATAGCCCAACTCAAGCAGGAATTGTTGTGCCAGCTCCTCCCCTTTTTTACCAAGTACGATGTGTTTGGCCATTTATCGGAATTTTAGGGTAACCATGTCTCCTACCTCTAATTCCACCTCTGCACCCATGATCAGTGGCCGGTTATCGTTGATGTGGCCTGCCGGAAAACCAAAACAAACAGGGAAATCATATTCCCCAACAGACTCAAGAATAATTTCTTCAGCTGTTTTACCAAAGGGAACGGTATTGTCATTCATGTCCGTCATACCTCCAACAACGAGTCCTTTTAGCGCTTTTAAGATACCGGCCCGTTTCAGGCCCATCATCATCCTGTCGATGTGGTAGAGGTATTCATCCAGGTCTTCGAGGAACAAAATTTTGTCTTTGGTTTCAGGAAATGAAACACTTCCCAGAAGGCTGTAAAGCACTGATAAATTTCCGCCTGTCAGTTGCGCTTTTGCAAATCCATTTTGGTTTAACGGGTGAGTTTCAATAATGTAATTTGGGGGGTTTCCTTCGAGCACGTCAAACAATCCCGACAAGGCCATTTTTGTATTTTCCTCAAGATGAAGCAGCATGCCGCCATGCAGGCTTTGGATTCCAAGAGCTTTGCCAAGGTGGCTATGAAATACTGTCATATCGCTGTAACCAATGATCCACTTTGGGTGCTGCACAAATTTGGTAAAATCCAACTTGTCGATAATTCTAATGCTGCCATATCCGCCCCTCGCAGCGACAATGGCTTTGATTTCATCATCGTCCATCATTTTCTGAAAATAAGCCGCTCTGGCCTGATCATTTCCGGCAAACTGTCGGTCTGCTTCAAACAATTCAGGATCGAAACAAACCTGGAAACCATGTTGTTCAAAAATTGAGATCGCCTTTTCAATTTCGCTTAAACTGATCTTTCTGGCCGGTGCTACAAAGCCAATTTTATCGCCTTTTTTGAGTGATGGTGGTCGTTTCACATTCATAGGATTGGTTAACTTTGCCGAAATTACGGAAATTTTGATTTTATGACCAAAAAGTTTGATCGTTATACCATTACATCTGCACTGCCATATGCCAACGGACCCCTGCATATCGGACATTTAGCAGGCGTTTATGTACCGGCAGATATTTATGCCAGGTACCTTCGGATGAAGGGTAAGGATGTTATTTTTATTGGTGGATCGGATGAGCATGGTGTTCCAATTACCATCAAAGCCAGGCAGGAAGGTGTTGATCCGCAAAAAATAGTGGATCGTTACCACGAACAAATCAAAAAGTCATTTGAGGAGTTTGGAATTTCATTCGATGTTTACTCAAGAACCTCTGCACCCATTCATCACAAAACGGCAGCAGAATTTTTTAAGAAATTGTATAAGGATGGCAAGTTTATCGAAAAGACCAATATGCAGTATTTCGATGAAGAAACCCAACATTTTCTTGCCGACCGGTATATCACAGGCATTTGTCCGCATTGTGGATACGACAAGGCTTATGGCGATCAGTGTGAGAATTGCGGCACTTCGTTGAGTCCGCTGGATTTGAAAAATCCAAAATCAGCGCTTAGCGGAAATGTGCCTGTTTTAAAAGAAACCAAACACTGGTATTTGCCGCTTGATCAGTACGAAGATTGGTTAAAAGAATGGATTCTTGAAGGGCATAAAAATGATTGGAAAGTCAATGTTTACGGACAGGTAAAATCGTGGATCGACCAGGGTTTGCAGCCCCGGGCTGTTACCCGCGACCTTGACTGGGGCGTACATGTTCCGGCGGAAGGAGCCGAAGGGAAAGTGCTTTATGTTTGGTTTGATGCACCGATCGGATATATTTCGGCCACCAAAGAATGGAGCGAAAAAACGGGTAAAGACTGGGTACCTTACTGGAAGGATGAAAAGAGCAAACTTGTTCACTTCATCGGAAAAGACAACATCGTTTTTCATTGTATCATCTTCCCAATTATGCTTCATGCAGAAGGCAGTTATATCGTACCCGAAAATGTTCCGGCAAACGAGTTCCTGAACCTGGAAAATGACAAGATCTCCACTTCCAGGAATTGGGCTGTCTGGTTGCACGAATACCTGGAAGAGTTTCCCGGCAAACAGGATGTATTGAGGTATGTTCTTACAGCCAATGCCCCCGAAACCAAAGACAATGATTTTACCTGGAAAGATTTCCAGGCAAGAAATAACAACGAGTTGCTGGCTATTTTTGGAAATTTCGTGAACAGGACGCTGGTACTCACCCAAAAATACTTCGACAGCAAAGTACCTGCTCAGGGTGTGTTGGATGAGGAAACCCAAAAAGTGGTCGCTGCAATTGCCGCTTATCCAAATAAGATTTCGAGCAGCATCGACCGCTATCGTTTCAGGGAAGCCCTGGGCGAATTGATGAACCTGGCCCGCCTCGGCAACAAATACCTTACCGACCAGGAGCCCTGGAAACTCATCAAAACGGATGAAGAAAAAGTAAAAACCATTTTAAATATTTCGCTTCAGATTGCTGCAAACCTGGCTATATTGTCGGAACCATTTCTCCCGTTTTCTGCAAAAAAACTGAGGGGTATGTTAAACATGCCTGAGCACAAATGGAGCGACGCCGGCACTTCAACCCTTTTGGAGTCTGGTCATCAATTGAACAAAGCCGAATTATTGTTTGAACGAATTGAAGATAAAACCATCGAAGCGCAAATTCAAAAATTAATGGATACTAAAAAGGAAAATGAGGAGGAAGCAGTAACAGCTAAACCTTCCAAAGAAGAGATCACTTTTGATGAATTCATGAAAGTGGATATCCGCACAGGAACCATTCTTGAAGCGGAGGTTGTTCCCAAAACAAAAAAGTTGTTGAAGCTGAAAATTGATACCGGCATCGATGAGCGAACGGTCGTTTCAGGAATTGCAGAATATTATAAGCCTGAAGATATCATCGGAAAAAAAGTGAGCATACTTGTCAACCTGGCCCCCCGCAAGCTCCGCGGTATCGAATCTCAGGGTATGATCCTGATGGCGGAAGATGCTGATGGACGGCTTTGTTTTGTTTCGCCAACCGAAGATGTTTCGGATGGGAGTGAGGTGAAGTAAAAATCAAAAAAATATTACTTTTGCAGCCCTCCCGATAGCTATCGGGATTATGGCCCCGTAGTTCAACGGATAGAATAAGGGTTTCCTAAACCTTAGATACAGGTTCGATTCCTGTCGGGGCTACGAACAACCACTCTTAACAGGGTGGTTTTCTTCGTTTTAAGAGTTATATAAGATTTCATTAGTAGGCATTTTGGTAGGCAGACACACCACCAAATTCAACCTCGTAAGCATCCATAAGCGTTGCTTAGAGGCTTTGTCAAGGGCCAAACACAAAAGAGATAAGCAATCTGTTTGGTTTGATATACCCTTGTACAAAGCCGGAAAGCAGAGCTATTTTTGCTGAAGGAGGTTGAATTACGCTCCCGGTTTCTGACAGATAATCCCGAGGATCATGATTTCGACTAGAACTGCTATGAAAAATACCCAGTCCTCGAATGACATACGTTTCTTTTCTTTACTCATGGTTTTAACATTAGTGAATACTCTCTATCACCGACAAGGTTCCGGTCATGTCGAAGTTATCTTTGGTGATAAGTAACATTCCCTGTAAATTCGCAACTTATTATCAAAATACTCATCAAGAACAAGTAAAAATGAAAAAGATAAAACCACTTAGTGGAAGAGGAGAAACGATTCAGTATCGATATTTATCTTTCAATGAAGTATTCGATGTGAAATGGGGAAAAGCAGAGTTTAGTTTCAATATGACAACAGTAAACAAAATACTAAACAACTTCTTCAAAAATGAAAAGGAATGGTATCCATTAGGAGCTTCAATGGATCCTATTATGAAGGGAGGTATGGGAGAATTCATTCTAAACCTAAATGTTGGATTATTACCTCGACATGCATCAGCAATTGCTTCTATACTGGTAGAGGAAGGTATATTAGTAGCAAAAGGTAAAAGACCAATTTCTCTAAGAAAAATAAAAGCTGCTCCATAAGAGAGACTAATGGCAAATGCCAAGGCGGTTAACAAAATAATACCTTTCAATTTTAGACACCCATTCTTTGGCTGATGACTAAAAGTAGCTGTAAGACTTGGAAGTGACCCCTGGAAGATTGTCCTTACTCCTTAAGACTATGCGGACATTCTCCCAGAGGACAGATGTGCTTTAGGAGGTGTCCTACGGTATGTTTTGCTCGAATAAGGGTGTAAAAGTTGCTTTTTAGGAATCGTCATGTTTTACTGCCGGT
>JAUXBM010000110.1 GCA_030619415.1 Chlorobiota bacterium | reverse complement strand
ATTGATATTGCCGATGAAGGCGGTATGGTAAAGGCGTCTGCTTTGTCGGAACAGGTTATGGGTGCCGGCATTGCTTTCGTGCTTATAACTGCATCAGATGCCGAAACCATTCAAAAACATGAACAGGTCTTCGGAATCAATTACCCTTTTTTCTTTGCTGACGGAACTGAACTGAAGGCCATTGTACGTTCAAATCCCGGCCTGATTTACATGGAAAATGGTGTTGTCGTCTCAAAATGGCACCACAACGATTTCCCCGGCACATTGGAGCAGGCACAAGAAAAAGACTGACCAGTTCAATTTATTGAAGCTTTATGCTTAATTATATCATTCTGCGTTTGTTGTATGGAATTCTCGTTTTATGGGGAGTTGTAACTGTTGTTTTCTTTTTATTCAATATTTTGCCGGGCGATCCTGCCCGGATGTTAATGGGCCAGCGCACCGATGTTTCGTCGGTTGAGGCGATTAAAAAAGACCTTGGGCTTGATAAGCCACTGCTAGTTCAGTACGGGTTTTTCCTGAACGATTTGTCGCCAATTTCCTTGCACAATAACGAAAATGAACAAAGCAGCTGGTATGCTCATCCTGAAAAATATGGCAGTACTTTCACTTTATTGAAATTAGGCAAAGCTTCTGTCGTTTTAAAAACACCTTATCTTCGACGATCCTATCAAAGCAAGCGGAATGTCTCGGCCATTATCGGTGAGGCATTTCCAAAAACAATGTTGTTAGCCGGTGCCTCCATACTGCTGGCGATGATTTTCGGGATATTGCTTGGAATCCCGGCGGCATTGTACAAAGACAGTCCGTTGGACAAATTTTTATTGGTATTCTCCTCTGTGGGAATGTCAGTGCCTTCATTTTTTGCGGCTATAATTATTGCCTGGTTGTTTGCTTTTGTATTGGCCGATTATACAGGATTGAAAATGTTCGGCAGCCTGTATTCGGTTGACGACTATACCGGTGAAGTTTATTTAGACCTGAAAAACCTGATACTGCCTGCCATCACGTTGGGCATACGTCCGCTGGCCATTGTAGTCAGCCTGACCAGGAGCTCATTGCTCGATGTGCTTTCTCAGGATTACATCCGCACAGCCTACGCAAAAGGCCTCAGCAGGACAGATGTTATTTTTAAGCATGGACTTCGCAATGCCTTAAATCCTGTACTCACGGCCATCACAGGTTGGTTTGCTTCGCTGATGGCAGGAGCAGTATTTGTGGAATATGTTTTCGATTGGAAAGGGATTGGAGTGGTGATCGTTGATGCGCTCGAAAAATATGATTTGCCGGTTATCATGGGGGCGGTACTGTTTATCTCTGTAATACTGATCTTTATAAATATTTTAGTCGATATTATGTATGCTGTTCTCGACCCGAGGGTTCGCCTGAACTGATCCCTGACCGGTAAGCAAATTGTCTTATTTTTGGGGCGCTATAAAATCAAATGATAATGAGAAAAAATATTGTTGCCGGAAACTGGAAAATGAATAAAACTTTCGATGAAGCGGAAGAATTAATCAGTGTTATCGCTTCCGAAATGGAGCGAAATAAACCCAAATGTGAGGTGATCCTGTGTCCTCCATCCCTCTACCTGGAAATGGCCACCGATTATGCCGACGAATCAACTATTCTGATAGGTGCACAAAACGTAAGCAATCATGAAAATGGCGCTTATACGGGTGAGATTTCTGCCGGTATGTTGAGTGCGATTGATGTAGATTATTGCATTGTCGGACATAGCGAAAGACGCAAATATTTTGGCGAAACTGATACCCTGATTGCTGAGAAAGTAAGCAGATTGCTGGACCAGGATATCAGGCCAATTTATTGTTGTGGCGAATTGCTCGAAGAGCGTGAAAGCGAAACCCATTTTGATGTTGTTCGCCAGCAATTGAAGGAGGGACTTTTTAAACTAACTGCTGATGAGTTTAGCAACGTAGTAATTGCATACGAACCCGTTTGGGCGATTGGAACAGGTGTAACAGCATCATCGACACAGGCACAGGAAATGCATGAATTTATCAGAAACCTGGTGGCAGATGCCTACAACAATGAAGTAGCGGAAGAAACAACCATTCTCTACGGGGGAAGCTGCAATGCCAAAAATGCAAAAGAGCTTTTTGAAAATAAAGATGTTGATGGAGGATTGATAGGCGGAGCATCTTTGAAGGCTGATGATTTCTTGAAAATAGCCCACAGTTTCTAATTATATACCGTTGAAATATATTGAGCTTAAGTGTAAAAGGCCTGATAACCAAGAAGAGTTTGAGATTTTAATCGCTGAGCTGGCCGATATTGGTTTTGAAAGTTTTATGGAAGAAGAAGATGAATTGTTGTCTTATATTCCTCAAAAAGACTTCTTAAGAGAAAAAATATATCAGATAGAATTATGCCGCAAGCAGGACAATGGTTCAGGACTTTCGGTACGGTTAGTTGAAGAGCAAAATTGGAATGCACTCTGGGAAAGTAACTATCCTCCGGTTAAAATTGCAGACCGCTGTTACATCCGTTCAACCTTTCACGATCCTGATGATTCAGCTGAATTCGATATTTTGCTTCGGCCAAAAATGGCCTTCGGAACCGCCCACCACGAAACCACCGCTTTGATGATAGAGTTGTTGCTTGATGAACAGCTAAAGGATAAAAGGGTACTTGATATGGGTAGCGGAACCGGCGTTTTAGCGATACTGGCTTCCTTAAAAGGAGCATCTTATGTAGCCGCTATTGATAATGACGAGTGGGCATACCGAAACGCTGTTGAGAATGCTGCCCTGAACAATATCAAAGGGATCAAGACCAGGGTGGGTGATGCATCTGTTTTAAAAGACGAAGAACCATTTGATTTGATCCTGGCCAACATCAATAAAAATATCCTGCTTTCTGATTTGACGCATTATGCCAAATCGCTTCACAAAGATGGGAATATATTCTTTAGTGGTTTCTATTTGGAAGATTTGCCTGCTATCCGAAAAGCCGCTGAACAAAATGGACTGAAATTTGTAACACACCTCAGTAAAAATAAATGGACTGCTGCCATTTTTCACAAACAATAGAAAGCAGGATTTTGTGTTATACTGTTAATGTTTAGATTTTTATGAGGCGTTGGCTTACAACAGTTTTATTTCTCCTTTCATTTATGGTCGTGTTTTCCGGCAGGCTTGATGCCCAGGAAACGGATTCGCTATCCAGGAACTCTGAAATCTTTTACAAGCAAATTTCCGACATACTTCTCAACACTCCTTCAAAGTTAAACCAGGCTAAGTCACAAGGACTGCTCTTTCGTCTGGATACAGAATGGAGCCAGGGGCGGTTTAATAAAGATGAAAAGGATGCCATTCGACACATAATCGAAATCATGCGTGGCCGAAAGCTAAAAACCTATCCATATCTGTATAAATACATTCATGCACTCACATTACTGGCCGAGTCGCTGCAACCACCAAAAGCAATTGTTGGGTGGCATCGATATGCCGAGACCAGGTTAAATGGCCGAAAATCGGATAAGTTTCTCGCCTTCGCCGATTTTACAATTGATCTGCTTGAACAGGAGATTCTGTATGGAAAAAAATCGGTGGCATGGTATGCCCGCAACGCCCGCTTCCGGTTTGAATTGGACACCAATTTTTTAATTCGTTACAAACACCTGTCGCTGGTTTGTGCTTCGCGCAGAGACAGTTCCGTTATCATTAAAACAAAGGGTGTTTACAATTACGACCAAAAAACTTGGACAGGCGAAGAGGGAACTGTTCAGTGGACCCGGTTTGGTGAAGAATATGAAGACACCATCTACGCTGATCTCCAGAAATACAATATCCTCCTCATAAACGCATATTACACAGTTGATTCTGCTGTACTGCATTATGACCGGTTTTTTAAACATCCGGTTTTGGGTCAATTTTCCGAGAAGGTGATGTCGAGTTCCCCGAATACAAAAACTTCCTATCCCCGTTTTGAATCATACCTCAAAGATTTTGAGCTGCGAAATATCTATCCCGGCATTACTTACCACGGTGGTTTTTATATTAACGGTCTAAAGTTGTTTGGTATTGGTGGCGAAGAATCCGATGCCTATGTATCGCTGTATTATAACAATGAGGTAATTGGCAGGGCTGAAGCCGAAATTTTTAGGCTGGGCGATGAAAAACTGGAATCGAACAAAACGGAAATTGTCTTTTATTTTGAGGGTGATTCATTGTACCATCCCAATCTCAGGATGCGCTATATGGTTAAGAATAAACAACTCGAACTGTTTAGCACCGAAGAGGGCGTGAATATGATTCCCTTCTTTGATTCGTATCATGAGCTTGATATTTACGCACCGGCACTTTTCTGGAACCTGGATAGTGTGAATTTATACTTTAAGCGAATTAAAGGTGTGCATAGCCAGGATGTGGCCACTTTCGTGTCGAGCAATTATTTTTCCGAAAGAGATTTTTATGAGATACAGGGGATGGATGAACTCAACCCGATGTATGTGATTCAGAATTATTTGAAATCCTATAATGACCGGGTGATCAAGCTCAATGCCCTGGCTGCATTCATGAAAAAATCTCCAGAGCAGGTTTCGGCCATGCTTATTGAGTTATCGAACAACGGTTTCCTGGTTTATAATTCCCGGGAGGAGACGGCTATCGTAAAAGACAGGTTTTTAGATTTCCTGAATGCTAAATCGGGCAGATCCGATTATGATGTGATCAAACTCGAATCAAAAGTGGCGGGTAAACCAAATGCTTCAATCAACCTGAGAAGCCTGAGCCTCGATGTTTTTGGTGTTCCGGAGGTATCCATTAGTGATTCGCAAGAGGTTTATATTTATCCTTACAACAACACCATTTCCTTCAGGAAAAACAGGGATTTTACTTTTGACGGCCAGGTGCATATGGGCCTCTTTGATTTTTATACCCGCGATAATTTATTTGTGTACGACACCTTTATGATCAGGCTTAACTATATCGATTCGCTGGTGTTTAAAGTTTTGTCGACTGATTCGCTGGAGCGCATCGACTCCGTCATTAAAGTAAAAAATATCATTGCTGATTTAAATGGAAAGATTTATGTTGATATGCCCTTCAATAAATCGGGAATTAAGAATTTTGAGCAGTACCCCATTTTTGTAAGTGACGAAGAAAGTTATGTGTATTTTAATGATACAGATATCCAGGACAGTACGCTCTATCCTGAGAACTTTTATTTCAAAATAGAACCTTTTATTTTTGATAGCTTATCAACCTTCAGCACGGATGGAATCTCTTTCCCCGGCACGCTAACCTCATCTGGAATATTCCCCCCAATCAACGAATCCATGGTGGTTATGGAAGATTATTCGCTTGGTTTCGATCACTTTACACCGGATGATGGTTATCCGATTTACGGAGGAAAGGCTACGTTTACATCAAAAATACACCTGAGTAATAAAGGGTTTTATGGCGACGGCACCTTGCGATATCTTACTTCGGGATCAGCTTCCGATAATTATATCTTTTATCCCGACTCCCTTCTTGCTGTTGCGAATAACTTTAATGTGCTTGAAAGCCCTCAGGAATTTAATTTTCCTTATGCTCATTCTGATTCGGTCGATATACGATGGCTAACTGATACCAATGTGATGTTTGTTGCGGATGTTATCGACACATTTAACATTTATCCGGATGCCCGTTTGTTGGGTAGCTTAAGACTCAGCCCTGACAATATGCGGGGTGGTGGTTCCTTTTTCTTTGATAAGTCGGAGATACAGTCGAAAGATTTTAACTTTATGTACACTGAGTTGACTGCTGATTCAGCCGATTTCTTTCTAAGGAAGGATGTCGATACCCTTGTCTTTAAATCGAAAGGTTATTTTGCACGAATCGATTTTGAGCAGCAGAAAGGATGGTTTGATAATTTAACCGAAAATGCCTTTGTAGAATTTCCCTACAATAAATACATTTCCAACCTTGATGAAGTGGAGTGGGAAATGAGCGAAGACAAGATTATACTGCACAGCGATTTGGAGAACAATTACAAAGCCCTCGATACGTTGAATGATCTACAGCTTATTGATTATCATTTAAGCGGACCCGAATTTATTTCTATTGAAAGCAGCCCTGATTCCGTTATCAGGTTTTTTGCAGGCCAGGCCACTTACAACCTGAATTCGTTTACGATTGATGTGGAAAATGTAAAAATGATTAAAGCTGGGGATGCAGCCATTTTCCCAAGCGAAGGATATGTTAAACTGTTGAGGGATGGGGGTATTTATACTTTATTCAAT
>JAUXBM010000066.1 GCA_030619415.1 Chlorobiota bacterium | reverse complement strand
TGCCGACCCTCCTCGTTTTCTCAGGCTCCGACTGGTGCTCAAATTGTATCCGTTTTAATAAAGAAGTGCTGACCGATTCAGGCTTTATCTATTATGCCAAAGATCGTTTTGTGGTTTACAAAGCCGATTTTCCGCAAAGGAAAAAACTCCCTGAAGAAACCATTCAACGCAACGAAACATTGGCCGAACAATTCAACCCACAAGGCTATTTTCCAAAAATTGTGTTGCTGAATAATAAGCAGGAACTCATATCTGCCATTCCGTATACCAAACAATCTGTTGCTGATTTCATCTCCCAAATTGATCAACTATTATCTGAGATGGCAATTAGAGAATATAAAAAACGAATTCCGGCCATGGGTAGCTTCTTCGAATTCATCCTCGTCGATTCTGTAAAAAATGAGGCCCGGGCAACAATTGACTTGTGCATTCAGGAAGTCAAACGGATCGAGGGTTTAATTTCCGAATGGATCCCAACATCCGAAATAAGCATGGTGAATAAAATGGCAGGCGTGGAACCTGTGAAAATAAGTCCTGAATTATACCGGTTAATTGAAAGAAGTATCCAAACAGGCAATTTAACGCAGGGTGCTTTTGATATCACTTTCCAGGCTTTAAGCGGCTTGTGGAAATTTGACGGAACTCAACAAGCCCCACCCGATTCGGCCCAAATCAACAAAGCACTTCAAAAAGTTGGCTTTCAAAAAATACAGCTTATGGATTCCGGGAAAGTGTTTTTACCCATTGAAGGGATGGCCATTGGCTTTGGCGGGATCGGTCAGGGCTATACTGTTGATATGGTGAAGAATCTGTTAATCAATAAAGGCTTTGCAAATTTTGTGGTCAATTCGAGCGGGGATATTTTCGCAGCAGGAAAAAAAGCAGATGGTTCTCCATGGAAAATTGGTATTGCCGATCCTTTCAATCAGAACAGGATGATCAGGTGGCTTGAGATAGATGGAAAAGCGGTGGTTACTTCCGGGAATTATGAAAAGTATTTTGAATACGAAGGAGTACGTTACGCGCATATTTTGAATCCAAAAACAGGATGGCCGGCACAAGGCATTGTCAGCACAACAATTATCAGTCCGTACACCGAGGTAGCTGATGCTTTAGCAACGGCACTTTTTGTGCTTGGTGTTGAGGTAGGTCTCGACCTCATCAACCAATTGCCTCAGACTGATTGTATCATTATTGATGATAAAAAAAACGTACATTACAGCCGCGAACTGATCATAAAAAACTAAAACACCACATGACCTCTTCAAGTACTTTCGGCTGGATTATTTTCTTATTATTTTTAATGCTATTCTCTTCCTGCCAATCTGTAAAGCCTTATCAGCGTGCTTACCTGAACGACAGGGAAATGGCATTTGGAAGCACCGCAGCAGAAGTGATGGAGCAAAAAACCCATGCTTATCGCGAAGGAGCTGCCGGGGCGGGTAAAGGCAAAACCAGTGGTGGTTGCGGATGCAGATAAGTTAAACTATGAGAATTACTGTATCCGTCATACTCATTTTCATTTTAAGCTTTCAGGCGATGAGCCAGGACAGCCTTTTCAGGAAACGAAGGCTGACTAACATCGACATTGAAGCCTTTTATTCGTTTTACGCACAGGACGGAAACCACTCGGCTGTAACAGGTGGAATAGGTACGGAAGAGTTGACAGTGCACAATTTTGGGGCAAACCTGAATTTAACGATCGACACATCGCACACCGTCATTTTCGAAGCCTATCTTGATGTGATCAGTTCGGCATCAGTTGACAATATTGATTTTGTCTCATCATCAGCATCAGAACAAGACACCCATGTATCGGCACATTTTGGTTACCAGTTCACCTCTAAGAAATCGCCTTTTCTGATTGGTGTAAAATATTTGTTCGCGGTTGAATCGGATTATCTGTCGAATGGCTTCAATATTTGGAGTTCGTTTTCGAGTAAGGATTTTTCACGCAACTTTTCTGTTTCGCTGGTTTGTTTTTTCGACGACCTCAGGTGGGGGAGGTTTAGTAAAGAGTATGACCATAAGCCCACCACATTGATTTATCCGGTTGAATTGCGTTACAAACAATGGTTTGATATTTACCGGAAGAATTCTTACAATTTAAAGGCCGGTTTAAGACAGGATTTGACAAAAAGGGTTTCGTTGCAAATCGACCTTGGGATCATATACCAGTCGGGCCTGTTATCTACCTCGTTTCACCGTATTTTCTTTTATGACAACGACAGCGGTGTCGTAGAAAATCTTCCCCGGCAGCGATTACAAATACCGCTTGGAATTGGTCTCAATTCATTCGTTTCAAATCGCTGGATACTCAAAGCATACTACCGGTATTTTTGGGATGAGTTTGGTATTTCAGCGCACACACTCACATTGGATTCACCGGTAAAGATCAATCACCGCTACACATTATACCCCTTTGCACGCGTATATATTCAATCTGCTTCACGCTATTTTAAACCTTTTAATCAGCATTCTTATCTGGATGAATTTTACACCTCCGATTACGACCTTTCGGCCTTTACGAGTTTTAAAACCGGCCTGGGTTTTGGTTTTTATCCTGATAAAAGAATGGGAAAAAGAAACTGGTCGTTTAACCAACTTGTAATACGCTATGCATATTATTGGCGATCAAACATGCTGGATGCACATATTCTGAGTTTCGTGTTTAATATCTGGAAGGGATAAAAAAACAGGCTGACACATTTGTATTGATTGTATTACGATGTAGGTGTTTTCGTATCGCGGTAATTAATTATTTTTATATTTGAATCTGTAATCATCCAAATAATTATGGGCAAAACGAACACTTCTTCTGATAAACCACGCCACTCTGAAGCATATCTGATCGAAAAAGAAAAGCAAAAAACCCAGAGAATGCGGAATATGTACGTTTTTTTTGGGGTAATAACGCTTGCCGGAATAATTGCCATTTACCTGCTGGTAATGAAAAGTGGCGGCAAAGGAGGCATTGATGTCAATTTATCGGAAGGATCATTCAAGTTCTCCATCGACAAACCTGTAGTTACTCAGGCAGAAACAGAAACTAAAACCTATAGAACCCCCGGGGGAAAATTAATCGATTACACTACCGGACGGGTGAGCAAACAAGTACTCGATGATTTTAGTGACGACAATGTGTCATTTTCCCCAAACTATTTTGTTGGCGAAAACCTGGTAAATGAAGTGGCCGGATACATTATTTCGAGTAGTTACCCAGCTGCGTGGAACGTACAATACAATCCCGCCGGATTAACTGATCCCCTAACCCCAATCAACACCTTAATGGCCTCTGATGGCAGCCATCTTAATGTTGGACGCGAAGACATAGCGTATGAATACGT
Source organism: Chlorobiota bacterium (assembly GCA_030619415.1). Lineage (GTDB taxonomy): Bacteria > Bacteroidota > Bacteroidia > Bacteroidales > F082 > JAADID01. The sequence goes on along the minus strand of JAUXBM010000066.1, from coordinate 4,937 downwards.
TGAAGATTATATTAATGCTGCAATCCAGGTCCTTTTCGATTATGGCGTTATTACAGAGTATCCTTATGTTTCGTATGCTGATGATGGCAAGACGGCTTTCCTTACCTTCACAAATTCCGAAACCAATGGGCAATCTTATATGAAAGTAGTGCAAGGCAGATCATTTTACTATATTGCTACTGCAAATTATAACCTTGATTATTCAGATATTGATACCCAGGATGAATTGATCTGGATGGTGGCGAACTTTACGTTGATTGAATAATGATTGCTGGTATCTGGATGCCGGTGGCTATTTACACTTATTCATTAATTGAAACAATAAGTTCTCCCCATTACCACTTGCTAAAACAAAGCGGCGGACAGGTGGGGGAAATACCCGAAGGGCAGAGGGGGTCAGAACATCAAACTTAAAACTGATTTGCCTATTCTTTTACCTTTGCCAATTCCTACTAGAATCAGTGATAGCCAAAAAATATAATCACCCATATAACCCCAATGAGATGACCAAAAAAATGATTAATTCTGTCCTGCTAGTTATTGGCACAATAGCATTTTTATCGATAAATTCATGCAAACAGCAACCCCCAACCGATTTGTCAAAAGCAGCCCTGATACCATTGCCCGTTTCAATTGAAGCAGGTGGCGGATCGTTTGCGCTTTATGACCAAACGAAAATTTATGTTTCATCTGAATCTAATGAGGCGTTTGATGTTGGCATTTATCTTGCCGGCTTGCTGAAACCAGCCACTGGCTTTGGCTTCAAAGTGTTACCCACAAACGCAATTCCCGATAATGGGAATATTTTCCTGATACTTTCCGGCAGCCAAACGCAATTGGGTGATGAAGGCTACGAACTGGTTATCACGGATGAAATCATCACCATAAAGGCATTTAAACCGGCAGGTTTGTTTTATGGTGTTCAGACACTTCGACAGCTGTTGCCGATGGAAATCGAAACAAAATCACAACAACAAATTTCATGGCATGTTGCTACGGGAACAATTACTGATTACCCACGTTACGCATACAGAGGATCGATGCTTGATGTCTCGCGCCACTTTTTTGGTGTGGATGATATCAAACGCTACATCGACTTGCTTGCTGCTTACAAAATGAATGTGTTGCATTTGCACCTTTCAGATGACCAGGGTTGGCGAATTGAAATAAAAAGCTGGCCAAAGCTGACAACCGTTGGAGGGAGCACAGCTGTTGGCGGGGGTAAAGGTGGGTTTTACACGCAGGAGCAATACACTGAGATTGTGAACTATGCAAAGGAACGATATATAACAATTGTCCCCGAAATTGATTTGCCTGGTCACACAAATGCAGCACTGGCCTCCTATGCCGGTCTTAATTGCGATAATAAAAAGCGTGAACTGTATACCGGAACGAAGGTTGGATTTAGCACTTTATGTACCAGAAATGAGAATACGTATGCATTTGTTGACAGCGTCATTCGCGAATTAGCGGCCATTACACCGGGGCCATTTATTCATATCGGTGGTGATGAACCGCATTCCACTGAAAAAGAAGATTACATCTATTTCATTAATCGGGTACAGGACATTGTTCAGTTGTACGGGAAACAGATGATCGGCTGGGAAGAAATAGTCCAGGCTGATTTAAAAACAAACCCGGTTGTACAGTACTGGGCAAATGAAAAATATGCTTTGAAGGCCATCGAAAAGGGGGCTAAACTCATTATGTCCCCCGCCTGGAAAATTTACCTTGATATGCAGTACGATTCTACCTCTCCGCTGGGACTTCATTGGGCCGGATATATTGAGGTTGACTCGGCTTATTTATGGGATCCGGCTCAATATGTTGATGGCATTAGTGACGAAAACATACTTGGTGTCGAATGTCCTCTTTGGTCGGAAACATTGCTTCAGTTTGATGATATTGAGTATATGCTTTTCCCAAGAATGCCTGGTTATGCTGAGATTGGCTGGTCCCCGGCCGAAAAGCGAAACTGGGAAGAATACAAAGTAAGACTGGGAAAACACAGCGCCTGGTTTGAGGTCAAAAAAATTAATTATTATCCCTCTGACAAAATAAATTGGCAAGAGTAATTTTACAATGATCCTGAAATGAAAAAGATAAAAAAAGTAACGAAATACAAGGCATTAGTTGGTGATAATGAAGAATTAACGTATGAATTTAAAAGTGCCTATCAGGAATTTGACACCAACAAAAACTGCACAAGGAATGTCGATTACACACCTTCGGGCGAAATAGAAACAGCCAGCGGATATAAGTTTGACGAGTTGAACCGTATGGTTGAGGAAATCCATTTTTTTGGTGAGGAGGAAATTGGTGAGGTGGTGAAATATACATTGAATGATGATGGAAAACCATTGGAAATAGAGACCACTTATGCTGACGGATCGGTATCACATAAAAAAACGGCCCGAACCAAAAATTCTTTTTCCGTAAAATCATTCGACGAAGATGGAGAGCATGAGGGTGAAGAGCTTACAAAATACAATGAGGATGGGAAAATTGTGGAAGAGATTGTATTTGATGAAGACCACTCAGTTACCCAGCGATCTGTATACACTTACAACGACCGGCAACAGATTGAAAGTAAAACAAATTACGGCGTAAAAGAGGAATTCCTCGTAAAGGCTGTGTACGAATATGACGACAATGGGAATGTTACACGCGAAGTACAACTGAGTAGAAAAGGAAAATTAATCAACCAGATTGCTTACGCTTTCAATAAAAACAATGAACTGATTTCATGGGTAAACAACAGGTATTCCAGGTCGATGAAATATGATGATGAAGGGAGGGTGATTTATGAGGAGACCAGGAATCGAGGGAACAATATGGTGGAAGATTTCACTGAATATAAGTTCGATAAAAATGGCCTCCTGCTTGAGGAAAAGTCTTTTGAAATGGGAGAACAATACCAAATGCAACCGGGCGTAATGACAAGGTCGAAGATGAATTTTATTGTGACCCGCTACGACTATGTATTTTATGAAGATTGAGTAAATTCAAAAAAGTGTGTCCCAAGGCCTCAAACTCAACAAAATACTTCGTATTTTTGATCGTTAATTGAGCAACCATTTTAACCTGGTTTGAGTCTCAATAATTAAAAATTGATTTTTATTTGACCATAGACCCAAAAAACTGTTTAATGAAAAAGTTCAGTTTTGTTTTTTTACCTGCTATCACTTTGCTTATTGTTGCCTTCATTTTTGTTTCCGGCTGCAAAAAAAATAACAATGATCCGCCGGCTCCCGAACTGCCGCCAGAAACATCATTTCTAATGGATTTTGCAGATTTCTCAAATCCTGGTGACACACTTCATCAAAGGAGTATTGAATCATACAAGAACTGGGGCCACGCGTATGCTCAGGTTGTAGTGTGGAATACATTGCTTAAAGTGGGCCTTGCTGTTCCCGTTGCTTCTTATTTACAGGCCTTTAACAGTGTAGGGGTTTATCATCCCGAAGATGAAAGCTGGGTGTAGATCTATGGTTTTAAATTGAATGGCATTGCTGGGGTTCAAACCTTCAGGATGTTACCTGTCCTTAATGAATCTCTAATTGCACCAACGACCGTAGGGAGTCCGTATGGATGACGAATTCCGCGTAGCGGATAAATTATTGTATAAGAAGAAATTATTATAATCTTTTCCCTGTAGGGGATATTCAAATCTTAACCGGACAATAATGATTACAGACGTAAATTGATTGATCATTGTTTAGAAATTGGTACTTTGGATTTATTTAGAAATTAGATCAATTTGAGCACTTGGAAATTTTAAATACCTTGCCCCGTTTTATTATTAGCAAATGAAAATTGGAATTACAGGTGCAAATGGCCATGTTGGAGCAAATCTTACCAGAAGATTATTAAAGGACAATTACGCAATCAGGGTTTTGCAATATCACGATCACACGGCATTTGACGATTTAGATGTGGATGTGTTCATCGGCGATCTGGATGATCCCGAATCACTTGATGCTTTTTGCGCCGGGCTTGAGGTGGTCTTTCATCTTGCGGCTAAAATCTCTATCGGAAGTAATTCATTCGACAGCCTGTATAAAACAAACGTTGATGGAACAAAAAACCTGGTTGCCGCTGCTAAAAAAGCAGGGGTCCGACGGTTTATTCATTTTAGTTCCATTCATGCCTATAATCATTTTCCATTGGATAAACCACTGGATGAATCCAGTCCTTTGGCTACAGATTCCCCAATTGCCTACGAACGCACTAAATCAATAACTCAGGAGTGGGTGCTAAAACAGCAGACCGATAAGTTTGATGTAATCGTCCTTAATCCAACAAGTATTGTTGGCCCTTACGACTTCAAACCTTCGTTACAGGGTCAGCTTATAATAGGGCTTTTCAGCGGAAAAATACCAGGTTTGGTTCCAGGAGGATACGATTGGGTGGATGTGCGCGATGTATGTGAAGCAGCCACCAGCGCCATTTACCAGGGAAAGGGCGGAGAAAAATATATCCTTTCTGGTTGTTACAAAACAGTGATTGATTTTGTTGGATTAGTCAATAATTTAACAGATAAAGATTTAAGTAAGCCTGTGTTCCCTTTGTGGTTGGCCAAGATGGGTGTTCCATTTATTTATGTCTGGTCGAAGCTTACTGGTCAGCAGCCATTGTACACAAAGCAATCACTCGATATCCTGCAATCAGGAAATCGAAACATCAATAACGCAAAGGCAAAGAAGGAATTGGGCTTCCGGCCGCGTCCACTTACTAAAACCTTAAAAGACACTGTGCGTTGGCTAACGGAACATAAATTTATTTCCGAATGATACCAGAACATTTATATTTCAACCTGCTATATATCTGGATGGGAATAGCCGTATTAACTTTCCCGTTTTTAATGAAAATCACTGTGCCTTATGGCCGCCATACCACCAATACCTGGGGGCCGATGATCAATAACCGATTTGGCT
>JAUXBM010000212.1 GCA_030619415.1 Chlorobiota bacterium | reverse complement strand
GTTTCGGAAGCCGCACTGACAACAGATTCGGGAAGACCGGCCAGGTCATTTTCATCTTCAATAACCAGCTTGAAATTATTGGTTTCGGCCAGCAGGTTCTCCCTGAATTGGAGAGACAACAAGCCGAGTTGCTTGTTTATTTCACGGAATCTTTCTTTTTGTTCAGCTGGGAGATTGGCACCCCCACGTACAAAACGGTCGTAAGTTTTTGTGATCAACATCGCTTCTTCCGCTGATAATTCAAGTTTTTCTTTTTGATCATAAACCGCCTTTATCCGTAAAAATAAGTCGTTGTTCAACCGGATATCATCATCATGCGTCGACATCAATGGGGAGACTTCTTTGGCAATCTGTTGCATTTCAGGATTCGTATTGGCCGAATTCAGGTTACCGAATACACTCTCAACGCGCATCAGCAATTCACGACTTTGATCGAGCGCAACTACCGTGTTTTCAAATGAAGCCGGATCAATGTTATTTACAATCGCATCGATTTCTAAATTGTGGTCCTTAATGCCCTCATTAAAGGCAGGAAGGTAATCATCAACTTCTATCAGGTTGAAGGGTGGCACGCCAAAAGGCGTATTCCACTCGACAAGAAAAGGGTTATTTTTCATTTTTGATTTCTCTTTATTTTGGCAAGCACTCAAAATAATTGTGAGCAAAAGCGCTAGTTCTATTATACGTTTCATGGCTATACTGTTTGGGTGGTTGGTTGATTTACAAGGCGGCAAATTTAGTCAAACCAAACTGTTAAAAAACGCACGATGTAAAAGTTAGAAACGGTATGGATAAGCCAGAATACGGTTAATGTATCATTTTTGCTTTTTGGTCGATTGATCTCCAAAGTTCAAATGATCTGTCCCAAAGTTTTTTACCTTCATCAACTTCATAGCATTTCGGGTCCATTTTTTTGTAGCGAAACATATGAAGGTATTCTGCGGTTTTTCCTTCGTAATCTTCCGAAACCGACAAATAAACAACAGGCAACGCAGCCGTGGCAGGAGAACGAAAAACCAGTCTGAATATACTTTTTAATGCAAAATATAACAACTTAGGTGCTTCCTTGATAATTTCAGAATGTACAGGTCCCGGGCAAATCACGTTGACGCCCACATTGACATTAACCTTATTCAATCTTCGTGAAAGTTCCACGGCATAAGTGTTTAAGATCAATTTGAAATAGCTGTAGTTCGAAATACCTTTTGAAGGTCCGTAGGCTTCAAAAACCCCAAATTCATCGTAATCGATGTAAGAAGAACCCTGGTGAGAATCTGATGAAATGAAAATGATTCGGGGTATTTCGTTTCCCTCTTTTAGTACCTGGGTAATGACATTCTCATTGATCATTAAGTTCGTAAGGATGACATTGGAGAGGTAATTTACCAGGAACATCTCTTCGATACCTGATGGACTCTTTCTACCTTTCGCAAGTGCAACACCTGCATTTAAGATTGTAATATCTGGCTTTATATTTTCTTTTTTCAGTCCTTCAACAAAATCATAAATCGTCTCAATCTTACTTAAATCGAGGTAACGCATTTCCACTTTGTCAGAGCCACTGAGCCTTTTCACCTCCTCCCCTTTTTCGGGAATACCACTTCGTCCGGCCATGATTACATGACCTCCACGTCTGGCGACCTCAACTGCAACTCCAAAACCAAGTCCGGAGTTTGCACCGGTAACAATCACGGTTTTGCCATCAAACCTGTCTGAACCAGTTAATCTATCTGCAAGTTCCTGCTTTGAAAAAAAATCTTTAACCCCGGCGAGTGTTGCTACAACCGGGTTATCAAATCTGCCATGTGCCATTTATTGAAATATTTTTTGTGAACTCAAAAGTCTGAAATACACAATTCGTTTATGAAATGTCTTCTTGTTTTTATTACTGTAATATTAACAATATCCTGCAACACTGAAATGAAAGCGCAGGAGAATTGCATCTGGGATTCTCATCTGGTAAGTGTTACATTTTCTTATTTTTACCTTTCGAAACCCACGCAACATTATCAATCACATATGCAAATTGGCAGTCATCCGTTTGGCAAAACAGACTCAGGTGAAAAAGTAGAATTATTTACACTGTTGAACGATTCTGGCGCAACAGTTAAAATCACCAATTACGGGGGCATTATCACCGACATTCTCGTACGGGATAAAAATAGCAATTTAACCAATGTTGTGCTTGGATTTGACACGCTTAAAGATTACATTTCAGACACTTACATAAACTCAAAACCTTATTTCGGAGCTATTATTGGAAGGTATGCCAACCGGATTAACAAAGGCCGGTTTGAAATAAACGGAAAAACCTACCAGGTTCCCTGTAACCCTGGCGACTATTCTTTACATGGTGGTTTTGCTGGATTTGATCAGAAAGTCTGGAAAGCTGAAACAGAAACATCCCACGACGAAATCAGTCTAAACCTTACCTATTTGAGTAAACATCTTGAGGAAGGTTTTCCTGGAAATCTGAAAGTTATGGTCAAATACACCTGGACCAACAACAATGAGTTAAAGATCGATTACACTGCTACCACTGATAACCCAACACACCTGAATCTCACCAACCACACTTATTTCAATTTGAACGGAGGCAAACAGGATATTTTAGATCATGTGGTAAGCATCCAGTCCGATGCATACACCGAAGTTGATGAAAACGCCATCCCGACAGGCCGCTTACAAAGAGTGGACGGGAGTTGTATGGATTTCAGAACACCTTCCCGAATTGGAGAGAGAATCGATGAAACACAGGGAAATGGCTATGACCACAATTACGTTGTAAAAGATTTTGACGGAAGTTTAAAACTGGTAGCCGATGCCCGTGACCAAACAACCGGAATTAAATTAGAAGTCCTGACAACAGAACCCGGCGTTCAATTTTACACGGCAAACTATATGGATGGTGCTCTTTCGCGGGGTGACGTGATCTTTTCAAGCAGGATGGGTTTCTGTTTCGAGACACAGCATTTTCCCGATTCACCCAACCAACCCCTGTTTCCAACAACTTTGCTAACTCCCGGTAATACGTTTAGGTCAAAATCCGTTTATAAATTCTCAACGTTATTTGAAAATTGACAATAACTCTAAATGAGCAGTGTTTTTTAAAGAAAACACATCTAACGAAAATTAATATGTTTCTGATTTTCAAAACGTTTGATTTTTTAACATGACAAGTTTTTTACTAAACCTTAATCTTTCGAAAAATATTAACAAATCTTTAACATTAATTTAGCTTGTAATTAGCTCATTTTAGTATTATATTTGTAGAATGCGAGATCAGAAAAGATAATTAATACGCTCGTTTTATTTATCTTTTTCTAACTAAGGGAGATCCAGTTTTCTGGACAGACTAACGACATTGAGGTTCTGAACTAAGATTGCTTGAGATGATAAATCACATTCTATCAGCCATCCGCAACGACTTAAATGATTTTATTAAAGTTAAGGACCCAACCAATTTTGGCGATATCG
>JAUXBM010000135.1 GCA_030619415.1 Chlorobiota bacterium | reverse complement strand
GATACTGCGACTCCGTAAACGGTTTTAGTGTGAAAGCCAAAAGCAGAAAAAGTTAAATCATAGGAGCCTGCCTTGATGGGACGGTGGTAATCCCCTGCGGGTAAACTTGCATAAATAGAGGAGTTATCCTTGTCATGATTTAGCACGGACACTTTTGCCGGCACCGGATAGCCTGTTATTTGATTGGTCACAACCCCCTTTATTCCAAAAAGCACCTGTTCCATATAATTCAGAAATGAGCGATAATTCCACTCCCATAAATCCGGCAACTGGTTGGCCGGCGGAATAAATTGCGATGATATCTCAAGAATAAATTCACGACCGTGATGAAAATAGTTGATATTGTCGGCCCGACCACCATTTATCGAGTACCAGGCGTACCCATTGGTAATACCATTGTTTAAATCTGTCATATAACCAGATGGGGCATATTCATGAACAGTGTCAGCATATTGCCTGCAAACATAAATCCACCAGGCATCATCTGCGTGGAGTCGCGGCCAGGTATCCCACGGATAATTGCACACTTCAGCGCCGTCATGTATGTTGCACGACATCACCAGGTCGCGTTCTTCGGCAAAATCAATGAATGCAAGTGTTTCCGGCTGATGCTCGTTTCCATCAGGATGAGGACCATCTTCGGGATCAGGATAATTGCGGTTAAGATCAATACCATTTGCATTGCCGCGCGTTGCTCCGTAAACAGAATTATTCCCCCCGGCATAAGTGCCATCCGGATTTGCCAGAGGATTTATCCAGATATCAATGTTATCAACAAGATTTGTAATCCTGTCGTTACTACCGTAATTTTCCAATAAATATTCAATATACCTCAACATTAAAACATAACCGACTATTTCGTTACCATGCATGGAAGAAGTGTACATGAACTCCGGTTCGTTCTCGTCCTCTCCAAGGTTATTGTTAATATGGATAAATAAAAGTTCCCGCTCACTTGCGAGTGTTCCAATATTAACTAACTCGCAGAGGTCAGGATAATCCGCAACAAACTGGTCCATTAAATCGAGGTAACCCTGGTAGGTTGGGTAATAATCCCACTCACCTGCCAGCATGGTTCCGGCATCATCAAGCATGCGTGGCTGATGCAACATAGAGGGTGGTGTCAGAACTTCGTAATCAATATTATACGTAAGAAATTTTTCAAACTCTTTTTTGTTTGCATATGCATAAACCTGATCATCATCTAAATTATCAATCGAGATGATCGTCGTAAGTGTATTTAATTGTTTTCGGTAGTCAAGGTTTTTGTCAATCTTAAAACCGAAATAAACTTCATTTCTTCCGGCCAGGTATTTATTTGCCCGATCAATGTCTGACGCCTGACCAAACAGCGTGTGAAAAGCGATTAAAATGGCACTAAAAATTAAAAGATACTTTTTCATTTTCCTAAATATTATGAATATCCTACAAAGATATTTATGGTATTGTTTGTTTATATTTATTAAGGTTGCCGATAATTTTCTATCAGTCGTTTTAATTCGGAATATACTGTTTCTTCAACAGTGACCAGCGGCAGCCTGAGATAATTTTCGCAAATATCCATCACCGAAAGGGCTGCTTTAACTCCACCGGGGTTCCCATCCTTAAATAACTGTTCGATTATGTCGGTGAGGGAATAGTGTATCGCCAGGGCATCATCAAATTGCCTGTTCGCCATTAATCGCAACATTTGCGAGAAGGCGGCAGGAAAAGCATTTGCAACAACTGAAATCACACCATCAGCGCCCAATGCCATCATCGGGTAGGTCAATGCATCATCACCGGACAGTACAGAAAAGCCGGCCGGTCTTTTTCTCAGGATTTCTGTAATTTGATTTAAATCGCCGGAAGCTTCCTTTACCGCGACTATGTTGTTGTGTTCGGCAGCCAGTTTGAGAACAGTTTTGGCAGCAATGTTTGAGCTTGTTCTTGACGGAACGTTATAAAGTATAAGTGGGACAGGACAGACATCCGCTATTGCACTAAAATGGGCAAACAGGCCGCGTTGGTTCGGTTTGTTATAATAAGGTGCAACAGTTAAAATAGCTGAGATGTCATCAAAGTTGGTGTTGCCAATTGTATCAATTACCTGCTGCGTATTGTTGCCCCCAATACCCATAACTATTGGTATCCGCCCGGCTACCGATTTAATTACATGCGACATCACCGCACTTTTTTCATTTTCAGAAAGTGTTGCTGCTTCGCTGGTGGTTCCCAATGCCACAACAAAATCAACTTTGTTATTGATGATATAACCGACCAATTTTTCCAGGGAAGGGTAGTCAACCTTACCCTGTTTTGTAAACGGTGTTATAATGGCTACTCCGGTTCCTTTTATTTTATCCTGCATTTCTATTTATTTTCTTTAAACTCACCGTCAGTATTTTTAACCCGGATGTTTAATTTGTCAAGATAATGGTTTACTTCCTTATAAAAACCCTGGTACGTGAATAATTCTTTTTTCGCATTTATCGTCAGGTCATAAATTCCTTCCATTTCATCCTGCTGCGGTCCTATTTTGAATTTGGCATTTATTTCCGACAACAATTTTCTATTAAATCCATCATGCTTAAATACGAAACTAATCAGCAAATCAAAATGTTCAGATTTAATTTGTTGCGCCATGTTTTCTCTCATTCTCCCAAATAAGGTAAAATCATTTAAATTAAAAATCACGATCGATTTATCCGTTATAACATCAAGTCCTGTATATCCTGGATGAAATATAAAAACTGTAATCCTGCTTTCATTTGCTCTTGCCTGTTTTAAAACTGACCTGATTTCATTTAGTTCTTCCTGCTTTTCGGCACAAAAAAACAGACACAAATTCGAAGGGTTAATCAGGTCTTCAACCAAGCCGGTGGAATGCGTTGCAACATGACCCCGCCTTCCAAAACTAATTTGTATTTTTTTCCTGATGTTATCGAAAACCTGCACATTTTAAAGGTAAAGTCCTGCTTTGCAAAAGTAGGAAGAATTCAGCTTATTCCGTATTTCGGTTTACCTTTGAAATTAAATCAAGAACATTCGATGAAAATAACCTTTCTGGGTACAGGGACGTCTCAAGGGATACCTATTGTTGCATGCAATTGCGATGTTTGTGAAAACGGATCAATGAAAGATCATCGCTTGCGTTCGTCAATATTGGTTGAAGATAGAGAGCAGACCATCATGGTTGATGCCGGCCCTGATTTCAGACAACAGTTGCTCCGTGAAAAAGTCAGAAAGTTGGATGCCATCTTAATAACGCATCATCATAAAGATCATATTGCCGGCCTGGATGATGTAAGATCATTCAACTGGTATACCAAGAAGCCGATGGATATCTACGCAACAGCCAGGGATCAGGATAGAATTAAGATAGAGTATTCTTATGCTTTTAAAGACAATGCATACCCGGGAACACCAAAGTATAACCTGATTGCGATTGATGAGGAGCAATTTATTATCGGCAATATGAATATACAGCCACTTAAGGTGTTGCACATGAAGATGGAGATCGTTGGGTTTAGAATAAGTGATTTTGCCTATCTGACTGATACCAATTATATCCCTGGTTCTGTGATGCCCTATCTTATGGATTGTAGAGTGATTGTGTTGAGTGCCTTAAGGAAAGAAAAGCATGTTTCGCATTACAATCTTGAGGAAGCGGTAAAAGTCCTTGAATTTTTAAGACCAGACAGGGCCTACCTCACCCACCTGAGTCATTTGATGGGATTTCATGAAGATATTGAAAAACAACTTCCTGATTTTATTCGGGTGGCTTATGATGGATTGAAATTGAATATAGAATAATAATATGTCGCAGCAAATAAAAAAACCAGGGAAATATGCACTTTACCTGTACGATTTTACAAACAAATTAATTGCTGGTTCCGTAAGCCGTGAAGAGGTGATCGAAGCCCACAAAAAACTGGCCGGAAGCAAACCCAAAGATTTTATTTCCGCGGTAGATTTGCTTGTGCAGAAACGGCCTGTTACAGTAGAAATGAAGAAAGGCATCAACAAAATGTTGAATGTGTTTTATACCCACCTGAACGAATTGCCCCAACCCGTTTTAAAGGATGACTCATTTCTCAGAATCCTCGTTCGTGACAACAAGGAAATTATTGCTCATGCTAATCAGTTAAAGCCTTTTATAAAAGAGTTACAGCGCCCTGATACACCATCCCCACAATTGCTTGAAAAACTTCAAAAATATTTTAATGAACTGTCAAAAGTTGAACAACATTATCAAGTGATGGAAAATATCCTGTTCCCTTTCCTGGAAAAACAATGGCCTGATCACCGATGTTTCCAGGTATTGTGGTCGGTGCACGATGATGTGAGGGAAGAACTGCGTGAATTGCAAAAACTTGCAGTTTCCGGGAATTGGGATTTAAAACGTTTCAACCGACTTACCGGCGATCTCTTTTTTAATCTTAAGACAGTTATTTTCAGAGAAGAGAAGATTCTTATCCCGGCAATTGTGGCGGCAGGATTTGACAAAGCACTTGATGATTTTCAGGCAGAGGCTGCCGAAATTGGCTGGTCGTTTGTTGAGTCTCCGGTTTTAAAAGCCGCAGAATCACCTACGCGAAATACAGCAGGAAAATTTGGGAACAACATCAAATTTTTAACCGGAAGTTTATCACCTGGCCAGATCGAATTGATCTTTAACCACCTGCCGGTTGATATCACTTTCGTCGATGAGGAGGATACTGTCCGCTATTTTTCTACACCCAAAAAGAGAACTTTTACCCGCACAAATGCTGTAATTGGCAGGACGGTCCAGAATTGTCACCCACCAGAAAGCGTATGGATGGTGGAAGAAATTTTGGCAGCATTCCGCAAAGGTGAGCAAGACGATGCTTCATTTTGGATACAATTCAAGAACCAGTTTGTGTATATCCAGTATTTTGCCATGAGGGATGGCGACGGGAATTACCGGGGTACAATTGAAGTTACCCAGGATGTAAAAGAAATCAGGAACCTTGAGGGTGAAAGAAGGTTGTTGAACTGGGAAAAGAAATAAAACCTTCCAGAGTCGGAACGACATGGAAGAGTTGGAGTTGAAAAATCGCAAACCAGTCCTCCAAAGGAGTTCCTTCGGCTCAGGTTTAACTATTCGACCAATATCATTCCGGGCGAACTACAGACTCTTCCATATCCGCATGAGGCGGACTCTTGAAGGTCTTTTGCTAATACTACTAATGCTTCCCTTTCAAATCGCCGCCATAATTAATGTCGCGCATTTTGGTATCGGGGTCGTTTAGCCAATCGGGGATGTTGTCTTTTGATTTTTCGAGTTTTTCACGTTCTGCTTCTAATTCATCTTCGCTGTAAGCAAAAGCCATTTCGGCTGAAACTACGTGGGGAATTGCCTGTAGGTTTTTCAGTTTACCAATTTCTTCTTCGGTATCTTTTCCTTCAATGGTAACAATAATCCGCCCTTTTTCATCATGAATGTGGTATTCACAATCGGGCGATGATTTGATAATTTCGAGCACTGATTCTAAGTGTTCTGGCCTGGTTTGTATGACGATGCTGCTGAGGTTCAT
>JAUXBM010000143.1 GCA_030619415.1 Chlorobiota bacterium | reverse complement strand
GCAGGCGGTTTGGTAACTGACTTTAAAAATGGCAACGACTTTCTATCCGGAGCCCAGATAATTGCTTCCAATAAATTCACGCACAAAGAGTTTATGGGCAAAGTACAAACCTCATTCAAAGAATACCTTTAACAACCCTGACATTCATTTTTTTTAGTAATATTGTTATGCATTTGCCAACAGATTGGATGGGCTCGACACGGAAATCTAAAAAAGTAATTAAAGACAGTCCTCAGCGCAGTATATTAAAAGCCCTTAGCTGGCGGGTTTTGGCTACCCTTACTACGATGATTATCATTTATTATGTATCGGGTAGCCTGGATTGGGCACTAGTTGGTGGCGCTTTTGACGTTGTAACCAAACTGATTTTGTATTACTTTCATGAGCGATTATGGACCAACATACAATGGGGAAAATCATGGAGAAGACGAGCCTGGAAAAGGAAATACCGCAAAATGCACAAAAAAGCAGGAATGAAAATTTAAAACTATGATCAGATTTTTTACAAAATATTTTTTATTCTTATCGATCTTATTGCTCATCGCCAATTCCTTACCGGCTGAAAATGACAGTATTGATCAATACAAGGTTTACCTGTTCAACATCAAGGAGATGATCGCTCCGCCGGTTTGGCGGACCACTAAACTGGCCATTGAAAATGCCAAAGACAAAGATGCTGATTTGATTTTAATCCATATGAATACGTATGGTGGGATGCTGGATGCTGCTGATTCTATCAGAACAATCATCCTCGATACCAAAATCCCTGTGTATGTATTTATTGATAAAAATGCAGCCAGTGCAGGCGCACTGATTTCGATTGCCTGCGATAGCATCTATATGGCCCCCGGAGCGAGCATAGGCGCAGCCACAGTTGTAAATCAATCAGGCGAACAAATGCCTGATAAGTACCAGTCGTATATGCGCTCGATGATGCGGGCTACAGCCGAAGCAAAAGGCCGCGACCCTGAAATTGCCCAGGCCATGGTCGACCCACGTGTTTCGGTTCCCGGTGTAAGCGATTCACTGGAAGTCCTGACTTTTACAGTGTCAGAAGCTATTGTACATGGATTCTGTGAAGGCGAAGCCAATAATCTCGAAGAGGTGATGGAGCATTCCGGCATTGAAAATTACACCTTCATCAAGCACGAAATATCAGCAACTGATAAGATCATCGGCTGGCTGATTAACCCGGTCGTTAGTGGCATCCTCATCATGATCATTATTGGGGGTATTTACTTTGAGTTACAAACACCGGGCATTGGGTTTCCGATTGCTGCTTCCCTTATCGCGGCATTGTTATATTTTGCTCCGCTATACATTGAAGGGCTTGCAAACCATTGGGAGATTTTACTTTTTGTTGTTGGACTCATCCTGGTAGCGGTCGAGATCTTTGCCATTCCCGGTTTCGGGGTGGCAGGCATCTCAGGTATTGTACTTATGGTGGCAGGACTGACCTTAAGCATGGTAGAGAACATAGGTCCGGACACCTTCAATTATGATTATTCAAAAGTCGTCAAGGCATTTTTTATAGTGGTGATATCCTTTTGTGTAGCAATCATCGGCTCAATAGTGATCACGAAAAAGTTATTCGACACAAACACCTGGTTTGGAGGCAGGCTCGCCCTTGTAAAAACCCAGCAAGCTGATGAAGGTTATACTTCAGCAACAGTTGGTTATCAAAATATGCTTCACAAAAGCGGCACGGCAATTACCATTTTACGACCTTCCGGGAAGGTAGAGATTGAGGGCGATATGTTTGATGCTACGGCATTGACCGGCTACATTGAAAAAGAAGAACAAATTATCGTTGTTGGATACCAAACCGGACAACTTATTGTCAAGAAAAAAACAGATGTATAATTTTACGGGCTTGTGTCCTCCAACCTTTCTTTCGCAGAACTTAAAATGAAAACCGATAGAATCGTTTTAACCAGGGATGATATCACCAAAATGGAAGTGGATGCTATCGTGAATGCTGCAAACAGCCGGTTGTTGGGTGGAGGCGGTGTGGATGGAGCTATTCATCGTGCTGCCGGCCCTGAACTGCTCGAAGCATGCAAAGGTTTAAATGGCTGCCCTACCGGAAAGGCGAAAATCACCAAAGCTTACAATTTACCGGCTAAATTCGTGATTCACGCCGTCGGACCTGTATGGAGAGGAGGTGACAATGATGAAGCCTCGCTGTTAAAAAGTTGCTATACAACCAGTTTGAATAAAGCCATGCAATACAATTGTAAAACCATCGCATTTCCAAATATCAGCACTGGAATTTATGGATTTCCAAAACATAAAGCTGCAGAAATTGCCGTTGGTGCTATCCATGATTTTTTAAAAGAAAATGATTTCTTTAAAACCATAAATTTCGTTTGTTTCGACAACGAAAATTATAAACTTTACGCTGACATTCTGATCTCAAATGAATAGTTGATAGTGCTTTATAAGTATATAAAAATGAAAAAAAATATTACTCTTTTTACATCAATCCTTATTGTATCGGGTTTGATGGCACAAATACCTGAAGTTTTCGATTTAAGAAATTATAATGGAAACAATTATGTAACCAGTGTAAAACACCAGGAAGGAGGTACATGCTGGACGCATGGCACAATGGCTGCAATTGAAGGCAACCTGATGATGACGGGTAACTGGGAGGCTGCCGGTGATACCGGCGAACCCGCACTGGCAGAATACCACCTGGATTGGTGGAACGGATACAATACTTACTACAACCAGGATCTTGATCCACCTTTTGACAATGGACAAGGTTTGGAGGTACATTTTGGCGGGGACTACAGGGTTACAACAGCTTACCTGTCGCGATTGGATGGTGCGGTAAGGGATATTGACGGACAATCTTATGGTACACCGCCTGCCCGAACCGGCGAAGATTATCATTTTTATTACCCGAATGATGTTGAATGGTACACGGCAGGACCCAACCTCGAAAATATCGACCTGATTAAAACCATGATTATGGAAAAAGGTGTGATGGCTATCTGCATGTGCTACAGTGGGTCTTTTATGGATGAAAATTTCAACCATTACCAACCACCATCAAGCAATGCAGAACCAAATCATTCCATTTCCATTGTAGGGTGGAATGACTACTGGGAAACCCAGGCACCCCAGCCCGGAGCATGGATCTGCAAAAATAGCTGGGGGTCTGACTGGGGCAAAAATGGCTATTTCTGGATTTCCTATTATGATAAACATGCTTGTCAAAATCCTGAGATGGGAGCTGTTTCGTTTCAGGATGTAGTGTTATCAGCATATGATACAGCCTATTATCACGATTACCACGGATGGAGGGATACACTGAAATATATAGATGAAGCTTTTAATGCCTTTATAGCTGCTGAAGATGAAGCCATAGTTGCCGTTAACTTTTTTACCGCTGCGGAAAGTGTAAACTATACTGTTAAAATATTCGATGATTTTAACGGAACGGTACTTGAAAATGAATTGACTGCTACTTCAGGCAACTTTCAATATTCGGGACTTCATACCGTTGACCTTCCTGATACCGTTAATCTTTTGAAAGGCAATGATTTTTACGTTTTTCTCTATTTATCCAATGGCGGTTTTCCTTATGACAGAACTTCAGAAGTACCGGTTTTACTGGGGGCTAATGTGCGCGTTATCGTTCCTTCGACTGCCAACCCGGAAGAGTCATATTTCTCTGATGAAGGCGCCTGGAAAGATTTTTACTATTATGATGACAATTCAGGCTATCAAAATACAGGTAACATTTGTATTAAAGCCTTAGCTGTCCATGATCCGTCAACGGGCCTTAGACCGGAAATAAATGATAATACTGGCGCTTTAGAACACAACTATCCAAATCCTTTTACAGTCAAAACGACAATTGGCTATTCCCTCCAAATGAATGCATTCGTTGAACTGGCTGTTTATTCCCTAGATGGAAAACTTGTAAAAACGCTTGTGAGCGAACAACAAAATGCTGGGGAACATACGGTGAACTGGAATACAGGACTCACTATTAAGCCTGGTGTTTATTTATACAGTCTACGACTAGATGGTGTGATGATGAGTACGAAGAAGATGTTGAAAACGGATTAGAATTATGGATTTAGTAAGTCGGTGGTTTGGAGATGTAATTATCAACAGACCCGCAAACTTCTGACGAAAACCCCAAACCTGCTTCCAACATTTTCCTGAATCCATCCACATCCAAATCTTTTATCCCCGATAAATCGGGATCTTCGCTACGCTTCGACTTTCTACTTTTATCTTTTATATTGTTTAAATAATAAACCATTCCCGCATTAAATGCATCCCCTGCACCGATGGTACTGACAACGTCGGTTTCTATAGCGGGTAAATCAATCCGTGAATCTTTATAAAAACCACAAACTCCTTCGGGTCCTTTGGTAAAAATGAAAAGCGCTTCAGGATTTATTTTTAGTATTTCTGAAAAATAATCATCTTCACTGAGAGATCCAAAAATATTGTTAAAGTCCTCATCCGATCCTTTGATAATATTGGCAAAACTGACATTTTCTTTAAAAGCCATTCTAATTTCAGGATCATCAAGATTGTGTTGCCTGATGTTGGGATCGTAGCAAAGCAATGCCCCACCTTGTTTTGCAGAAACAATAATTTCTACAATATCATTTCTGATGGCCGGGTCGAGAGAATAAAGCGATCCGTAAACCAGGATGTCAGCTTCGGTAATTTCAGAAGGGAATATAAGTCTTCTTTTTTCAGGATAGGTTTTGTAGATGGAAAAGGTAGGAACTTTTTGCTCGTTTAGAAAAGCCAATGCAATCGAAGTGTGCTGATGATAGTACTTCTTTACGTATTTTGTCCCAACTCCATTGTCCTTCAAAAAATCTACAATCATTTTCGCTGTTTCGTCATCGCCAAGCTCACTTATTAATGAAACATCAACTCCGCTCCTGCCCAGTGAAACAGCAGTATTCAACATTCCTCCACCGGGTCGGGCTAGCAGGTTATTGGTGTTTTTGAAAATTATATCGAGCAAAGACTCTCCAAGGGTGTAGATCATCAGTCTAAAGTTTAAAGATTAAAGTCTTAAGTTCAAGGAGTTCATTTACTGTTTTTCCATTCTTCCATAATTCCACTCAAAAAATTAAATGTAATAATTATGTTTGAATTCTTAAACACGAATCTATCAAATGTCGGCATTACTCAACCCGTTTGCCATAAATGGCATGATCGAACTCCTTCCCTTTTATGAGGATTGTATTCGGAAAAAGCCCCCATAATTCAAATCCAAACTTTTTCATGAACTGGACACTGGCTTCG
>JAUXBM010000061.1 GCA_030619415.1 Chlorobiota bacterium | reverse complement strand
TTCATCGCCTCAACGGAACCCATGCCCCGGTATGTTTTGTATTTTCTGCCATCATAAATGATGGTTTCTCCTGGACTTTCATCAACACCGGCAAACAGTGAGCCGGCCATTATAGAATGTGCGCCTGCAGCAATGGCTTTTACAATGTCGCCTGTGTAACGAATGCCCCCATCGGCAATCACCGGAACGCCACTGCCGATGGCCGCTTTAGCTACTTCTGCTACCGCGGTTAACTGTGGCACGCCTACACCTGCAATGACCCTGGTTGTGCATATGGATCCGGGGCCAATTCCTACTTTGATGGCATCGACGCCAAGTTTTATCAGGTCTCTTGCAGCTTCGGCAGTACCAATATTGCCAACCACAAGTTCAAGTTCAGGAAACTTCTTTTTGACCAGTTTGGCCATTTCCAAAACACCTTGTGAATGTCCGTGCGCGGTATCAATAATAATTGCATCTGCTTCGGCATTCACCAGTGCTTCCACGCGTTGCAATGTGTCAGGGGCAATGCCAACTGCCGCCGCAACCCTCAATCTGCCCCGTTCATCTTTGCAACTGTTGGGATGGGCTTTTATTTTAATAATGTCTTTATAAGTGATCAAGCCTACCAGGTGATATTTATCATCAACCACCGGAAGCTTTTCGATACGGTATTCCTGTAAAATATCTGCAGCTTGTTCAAAGTCAGCGAACTCGGTGGTAGTAATCAGGTTTTTACTGGTCATTGCCTTTGCGATTGGTTTGCGAAGATTTCTTTCAAACCTTAAATCACGGTTGGTGACAATACCCACAAGTTTCCCGACTTTATCAATCACAGGAATTCCCCCGATGCCATATTCTTCCATGATGTTCAATGCATCCTGAACGACAGCATCTGCAAACAGCGTGATTGGATCGAGGATCATGCCGTTTTCAGCGCGTTTAACTTTACGCACCTCTTTGGCCTGGCCTTCGAGGCTCATGTTTTTATGAATCACACCAATTCCTCCCTCTTGCGCCATTGCAATAGCCATCTTCGATTCGGTGACTGTATCCATCGCGGCCGAAACAATTGGGATTTTCATCTTAATGTTTCTGGAGAAGTGGGTGGAGAGGTCTGTTTCGCGAGGCATGACCGTAGAGTGGGCCGGAACCAAAAGAACGTCATCATAAGTGAGTCCTTCGCCTACAAATTTATTGGTGTCAAGGGGCATGGCAACTGAATTTAAAATTGTGCAAAAGTATCAAAATAAACGTTATTGGAAAGGTGCAATAAAAAAGCCTGCGTTTATTTTAACATCCTTTAATAAATTACTGTCACAGTGCCTTTTTTTGATACTGAAGTTGCATCCAGATTTTTATATCCCAGCGTGTAAACATAGGTGCCTAATGACACATATTGCCCCTTGTATTTTCCATCCCACCCAAAGTCAGGATTTTGACTTTCGAAAATAAGCTGCCCCCATCTGTTGTATATCAGGAAAAGATAATCTGTTCCGCTGAAAAAACGAAAAACAGGTTTGAATTCAGCTATTGGTCCCATGGGCATAAACGCATTTGCAACGTACATTTCCGATTCCAAAGCTGTGCCTATCCTGTTGGAATTTGATTTCTCTTTGTAACCCTGATTGTTGCCCTCGTTTTCGATGGCCTGAACCCAATAGCTTATCGGTTCGCTGGTACCACCAACACTACTGATGTCGTCAGTATAGCTCAAGGTTTCAGCGTCAACAGAATCAATAGGGAGGGTGGGTTCAATACCACCGGATTTCCTGAATATTAAATATTGATTGACCCCTGCATCCCATCCTTCAAATGCACTCCATGACAATAAAATGTGATCTTCATCAATGATGCTGCCGCCCAATAAAATTGTTTTTAGCTCATTAGACTCAAGCGATTCCCGCCCGCAACTGTCCAGTACTTTTACCTGGTATTCATAAAATCCGCCCCAGGCTTCGGCAGTGGTGTCGGTGTAGAATAGTGGAAAACCTTTAAGCTCAGCCCGGTCGATGGCCGCTATTTGGTAGAGGTTCCCGCCGTTAGTATCGCTGCGCCATATCTCCCATGTGCAGGCATAAACCGTTGTGTCGACATCCACCGTTAATTCCACTTCGTTGGACGGCAACACATCGGCATTGGCCAGGTAAACAAACGAAGGTTTCAAATAGGTGGATGTGGTTACTGATTTTTTGCAGGATGAAGAGCTGTTCCCACCAAAAACTGCCTGAATATAATAAGTGTAAGTTACCCCTGTTTCAACATTGTTGTGGATATAATTCAGGGTTTCAGCATCGGTTTGACCAACTTCAGTAAATGTTCCATTGTCCTCACTAGAGAATATTTTGTACCCTTCCAGTTTTGGAATGGCGTTTATATAAGCCGACCAGGACAGCATATTGGTCGCTGCACAAACGTTGTTTTCAATCTCGTTCAATAATATTGTTTTTCTGGGGAATTCATAGGTGGCTTCACTTTTATTCCCACAACTATCGAAGGATGCTATTGCATAGGAGATTATCTGGCTGCATGGATTGGAAATCGTGTCGATATAATAGGTTGATTCCCTACCGAAAACTGTATCGTATGGTTGTCCGCTTCCATCAATTACCGGACTATATATAATATAGCCTGTCACATCTTTACTGGTTGATAGAGTCCAGCCAAGAATTGGATTGTTATCTGAATTAACACTCACCGAATCAAAAACCGGAATTGCAGGCCATTTTTCATCATTAAACCAACCGCCCCGGCGATTGGAAACGGATTTGCAATTGTTATCACTCCTGATGACGATCTGGTAAGTAATTGTATCGAAGCAAACAATGATCGGATCGTTATAGGTAATGCCTAAAACCGAATCGATCACCGACCAGGTATTGGTTGGGTATTCTTTGTGAATTTCGTAATACACCGACGAACCATCCGGTAACGGATCGCTTACCGTATTCCAGTAGAGTTTTGCATCAGCCGGATCGTTATAGTCCACTTGTAGAAATATTGTTTGTAATGTATCTGAATTGACTGTATCGTTATTGAAAAACGAAGTAATGAAATATTTGTTTGAGGGACGGTCAGTCTGGGCATTTGTATGAGTAAAATCCCTTTTTGAAACGTCAAATATTGAACCAATCTCGCTGTATTTATTATTATCAAATGAATAGTTAATTACATATTTCACAAAACCGGTTATGTCTTTCGGAGGTGACCAGTAAAGAATAACAGATGTATCGCTTTCAACCTCCAGACAATTTAATGTAGCAGCATCCTGGGAGACGATTATGCCACAGCTAACAAAAAGCAGAAGTATTAAAAATGATATGTGGGAATAGAAGTTCATATTAAAGCGAAGCCATTTCTGACTTAAAACGATTAGCATCAAATATTATTCCATGCTTCCCACCACCAGTTTAATCATTTTATCAGGGTCTAAGTATTTTTCAGCAGTTTCAATTAGTTCTTCAGCACTTATTTCAAGTATCTCGTCCAGGCTTTGTCTGTAATGATCAAAGTCAAGCCCGAAATCCCGCACCGACCTGAATCTTTCAGCAAGTGCAAACGGGCCATCGAAATTTCGGAGAAAAGTTCCGTAAATATAATTTTTTACAAGCTGCAACTCGTTTTCGGATACTTTTTGTTTACGAAGCTTGTCAATCTCCTGATAGATTTCATCCAGTGCAGCCTGGGTATATTTTGCGTTTACTTCGGTCGCAATGTTAAACGAAGCACCATTAATATAGTTGGAAATGTATGAACTAATGCCGTAAGTGTAGCCTTTTTCTTCCCTAAGATTCGACATCAGTCTTGAACCAAAATACCCACCCAATATTGTATTTAACAGAACAAACCGGTTGTAATCTTTATGTGTTTTATTGATGATGGGCCTGCCAACCCTGATGGCAGATTGTAAGGCTCCTTTTTTCGCAACAAATTTTTCATGTTCGGTTGTAGGCGAAGTGAATTGAATTTCGGGAGGTGTATTGTCCGGTGCCTGCCAGTTATTACCGATGTACCTGTTTATCAGTTCTACAACAGTGTTGTTCACCCTGCCACTGATAATCATGTAAGCATGTTGGGGAATGTATGTATCGTTATAAAAATGAACAAGGTCATTTCTGTTTATTTCATCAAAATCCCCCAATTGCACCGTCTGGCCGTATGCCGAATTTTTACCGAATACCATGTGGTTAAATTCAAGCATGCCCACAAAGCGGACCCGCTCGGTGTTTACCAAAAAGTCTTGTCGTTGCCGATCGATGTATGTTTGCAATTCATTGTCAACAAAAGTGGCTGCTGTAATCATTTCTGCAAGCACGGGCATAAGTTCGTTTAGGTGCTTTGTCAGGGAAAACAAAGTAAGCGCGGCCGTATCTTTGGTGATCTGATTGTCGAAATGAGCCCCGTAAAAATCAAACTTATTGGCAATTTCTGATGATGTAAAAGAGTCCGTCCCCTCCTTCAGCATTTTGCCAACACTGCTTGCAACCAGCCTTTTTTCCTGAAAAGCCGATCCGGCATCAATAACGATGTCGATGCGTGTTACATCCTCATCGCCCGCCTCAATCAGGTAGGCTTCAACACCATTGTCAAATACAACGACTTCCGGCTTGTTTATCACCAGTTCAATGGGTGTGCCATGGAGGGGAATGGTCGTACGATCAGGTATTTCGGTGTTTTGCATGCTTTCTGGTTAGTGATTTGGTGATGCTTTATAGAACAAGGTGTTTTGTTGTGTTTCGCGGAATATTTGTCTTGACGTCTCCAGAATATGCCGACTGCTGACTTTGTTATAACGACCAGCTTCGTTGTGCCAAAGCATCGCATCACCAAGCAATTCGAAATAACTTAAATGCATTGCTTTATTGAGAATTGACATTCTCGAGAAAATAAGATTTGCCTCAATTTTGTTTTTTACTTTTTGAAGTTCAACATTGGATACCAATTCATTTTTTACAATACCCAGCTCATCCTTGATGGCTTTTTCAGCTTCGGCCTTGCCCGTACCGTTTAAAAGTTTTCCGCTAATGATGAACAATCCCGGGTCGAGGTCGCCGGTTACAAAAGCACTTATTTCAGAAAATAATTTTTTATTTTTCACCAGGTTGCGGTATAGCCGCGAGGAATTGCCATTTGACAGGATATCGGAAATAAGGTCGCACACATAAAATCCTTGCTCAGTCCTTTTCGGGATTTGCCAGCACATATAAATGGCATCCTGCGGAACATGACGCTCCACGATTTCTTCTCTGTAACTATTTTGCCTGGGTTCCTGTGAATATTTATTAGACGGTTCTTCGCCAACAGGTATGTTCCCAAACCATTTTTCAGCATAGTCTTTTACCTGTTTCAGGTTCACATCACCGGCAATCGTCATGATGGCATTGTTCGGATTGTAATATTTGCGGTAAAACGATTTGACCTCCTCCATCGAAGCATCCTCAATGTGCCTGATGTCTTTTCCAATGGTGTTCCACTGATAAGGGTGTTCTTTGTATGCCAGGGGTTTCAGCAACAGGTAAACATCTCCATAAGGCTGGTTCAGGTAATTTTGTTTAAACTCTTCTATGACTACCTGTCTCTGCACATCGAGACTTTTTTTAGTAAAGGCCAATGATAACATCCTGTCCGATTCAAGCCAGAAAGCAGTTTCAAGGTTGTTTTTTGGGATGGTGAGGTAGTAATCGGTAAAATCGTTGTTGGTAAAAGCGTTGTTCTCACCACCGGCTTTTTGCAGGGGGACATCATATTTGGGTATGTTAACCGATCCTCCAAACATGAGGTGTTCGAACAGGTGGGCAAAACCGGTCCTTTCCGGATCTTCATCACGTGAGCCAACTTTGTAAATGATATTCATGGCTACCATTGGTGTACTCACATCGCGGTGAACAATAACCGTGAGCCCATTATCCAATATGAATCGATCAAATTTTACCATTTTTCAGTCTTCAGTCGCCAATCTTCAGTCAACAGTCGGCAGTCTTCAGTCAACAGTCTCCAATGACCAATCACCAATCACTAATGACCAATGACCAATCACTAATCACCAATGACCAATCACCAATGACCAACGACCGAAGGAAGTCCGTAGGATAACTAAATTTACCGTCCGCAAACATAACAATCATAACTCAAAGTCGGAAGGTTTTATTTTGTTACATGGCACTGAAAATATTAATACTTTTGATCGATCAATGCTAAATCAGATTTGTTAATTGACCAAATAAAATAAAAAAATGGAAAGAGACCAAAAGATATTTGACCTGATTAAACAGGAAAAAGATCGCCAGATGCACGGAATCGAATTAATCGCATCCGAAAACTTTGTCAGCGAACAGGTTTTAGAAGCCATGGGATCGGTGATGACCAACAAATATGCCGAAGGATATCCCGGCAAAAGGTATTATGGTGGATGCCAGGTAGTTGACCAAAGTGAACAAATTGCCATCGACCGGGCCTGCGAATTGTTTGATGCAGAATATGCCAATGTTCAGCCGCATTCGGGTGCCCAGGCAAATATGGCTGTTTTCCTTGCCTGCTTAAAACCCGGTGATACATTTATGGGCCTTGATCTTTCTCATGGTGGTCACCTGTCGCATGGTTCTTTTGTGAACTCATCCGGTATTTTATACAACCCCATCGCTTATAAAGTAAAAGAAGAAACCGGCACCATCGATTATGATGAGATGGAAGAAATCGCCTTAAAAGAAAAGCCGAAAATGATTATCGCCGGGGCCTCTGCTTATTCACGCGATTGGGATTATGAACGCATGCGTTCCATTGCTGATGAAATTGGTGCCATTTTGATGGCTGATATAGCCCATCCTGCCGGACTGATCGCGAAAGGTATTTTAAATGATCCGATCGGACATTGTCATATTGTGACAACCACAACCCACAAAACACTTCGCGGGCCACGCGGCGGGATGATCATGATGGGAGAAGATTTCGAAAACCCCTGGGGTTTGACAACGCCTAAAGGTGTAACCAAAATGATGAGTACGGTACTCAATTCTGCAGTTTTTCCGGGTATTCAGGGCGGGCCGCTTGAACATATTATTGCTGCCAAGGCAGTGGCTTTTGGTGAAGCATTGACGGATTCTTATTTTGAATACATCCTCCAAGTAAAGAAAAATGCTGCAGTAATGTCCCAGTCATTCGTTGACAGGGGATACAAAGTAATCTCGGGAGGCACTGATAACCACTTGATGCTCATCGACCTAAGAAGTAAGTTCCCTGACATTACCGGAAGAAAGGTTGAAAATACATTTGAATTGGCCGATATCACCATCAATAAAAATATGGTTCCATTCGATAGCCGCTCACCCTTCCAAACCAGTGGGCTCAGGGTCGGTACGCCGGCCATAACCACCCGCGGATTGAAAGAACAACACATGGATCCGATCGTTGATTTGATTGATAAGGTTATTAGCAACCTTGAGGACGAATCAGTAATAGCTTCTGTGAGAAAACAGGTAAACGAAATGATGCATGATTTCCCGTTGTTTGCGTATTAGGAGACATTTCAGGAAATCCACAGTCGGCAGTTTGCAGTCTACGGTCGGCAGGCCACAGTCAAAGGTTGTCAAACAATTTAACTTATCAAAACCGTGAAAATGTGGTGTGAATTTAACTATTTTCACGGTTTTGACTATATAACCGTGAAAAAAATGTAGTTTTGATCATGGCAAAAGTTTTAGATATTTATAAAAAAGTACATTCTTTGCGGGAACGCTATTACCTGGAGTCGTTAAAAAAGGAGCCACTTTTAACACTTATTGATGAAGCTGAAATTTCTGAACAGGTCTATAATTCCAATGCAATTGAAAACAGCACACTCAGTTTGGAAGAAACAGAGAAGATTCTCCTGCAAATTGATTTGGATCGTTATATTTCAGAAAGAGAGCTGTTTGAAGCCAAAAACCTGGCAAGGGTAGTTGCCTATATAAATTCGAAAGCAAAAGAAACAGAATTAAGTTTAGATGTTATTTTATTATTGCATAAAATGCTTCTTTCTAATATTCGGGATGATGTGGCCGGTCGGTTCAGAAGAAACAATGAGTGGGTCCGGGTTTCCAATCATGTCGCACCTGATCCAAAATTCGTGGTAAAAAAACTGGAAGAAATGCTGATACAATATTATTCAGCAAGTACAAAAACCATCATAAAGAAAATCGCCCTTCTTCATCTCACTTTTGAAAATATCCACCCTTTTGTTGATGGCAATGGCAGAATTGGCAGAGTAATAAATAATTATCTTTTTATCAGAGAGGGTTATGTGCCTATTAATATCAAATTCATTGACAGGGAATTGTATTATAATGCATTTGCAGAGTTCGATAAAAACGAAAAGACTTCCATCATGGAAGAAATAGTCGGGAAAGCACTTACGAATAGTTATTATAAAAGGTTAGCATATTTAGAAGAGAAAGAAATTATTCATCTTGCCGACTATGCAAAAAGGAATCGGATTTCTCATTCTAATCTTATAAATAAAGCCAAACGTCAGACTATTGAGGCATTCTTTGAAAAGGGAAAATGGAAGATTGGAATTTC
>JAUXBM010000111.1 GCA_030619415.1 Chlorobiota bacterium | reverse complement strand
CGCTAATTGTCTTGTAACTCAACGTATTCATCTATCTTATTGTTTCTTAAGCACTTTTAGAATTTGTCCTGAAATTCGGGCTGCAAAAATAGAAACTTTTTTTGATTTGACAAACCCCCTGACATTTAAAAATTGAGGGGAATTTGAAAATTTACATTATCCACTTACGACATTTTCAATTTTATATCTTTGTCTGCGTAAATTAATTATCCTAAACACATCAATCTCATTGCAATGAAAAAACTGACATTCACATTTATTATCGGGGTTTTTATCCTTCTCGCTTCGGCGCAAGGCCAAACATTGGTATATGCGCTGCACCTCGATTCGATTAATATTGAAAAGGATGGTAACCTACTCGAAGCTGATGCAACTATCGATAGGATGCTGATAGCCTATAATAAAACACCGGTGAAGATTTTTCAAAACCATGAATTAACTTGTTGGGTGAAGCTTACTTATAAAACATGTGGAAAAAAGGTAAAGTTAAAAAGGAAAACATTGGTTGAAATGAGCAATGGAGATCGTTTCAGCAGCAAAGCAAAAACTGACCGATACAAAACCGGTGATGATGATCCGGGCTATTTTATTGGAAAATCAACCGAAGAATTTAACACCGGTGGGAAAGAAGACAACAATTTAGTTGTCGGTTATTATTATGAATTCCGCTATAAAGGCCATGGCCTGGCTTATGAGTAAATAACCGCCCCCTAAGAAGTTGGTTTTCTGATTTAAATAAAGAATCGAATGGATTCAGAGGGATTTGAAATGGCAACAATAGAAATAAAAAATATCACAAAACTATACGGAGCGCAAAAAGCGTTGGATGATGTTAGCCTGCAAATCGACAAGGGGGAAGTTGTGGGATTGCTTGGACCAAATGGGGCTGGAAAATCGACATTGATGAAAATTATCACCTCCTTTATTCCACCTTCATCCGGATCAGTATTTGTAAAGGGATATGATGTTGAGGAGGATTCGCTCGAAATCAGGAAAATTGTTGGCTACCTGCCAGAGAATAACCCCCTTTATACCGATATGTATATTAAGGAGTACCTGAAGTTTGTCCTCCGAATTTATAAACACATCAAAAATGCCAACAAGGTGGTACAAGATGTAATTGAACTTACGGGACTTGGTCCTGAGCAGAAAAAGAAGATCAGTGCCTTATCGAAGGGTTACCGGCAGCGGGTTGGACTGGCACAGGCACTCATCCACGATCCTGAGGTTTTGATACTCGATGAGCCAACTTCCGGACTTGATCCGAATCAACTGATGGAAATCAGACAAATTATTTCGGAACTGGGCAAAGAAAAAACGGTGATCCTTTCTACGCACATCATGCAGGAAGTAGAGGCTGTTTGCAACCGTGTGGTAATTATCGATAAAGGAAAAATTGTTGCCAACGACACCACAAAAAATCTATCAAAACTGGTTGGCAGCACCATGCAGTTTCGTGTGGAATTCAAAGAAAAACTGAATGAAAAACAACTTTTACAGATTCCACATATATTGAATGTCGCAAAAACAGGTGCTAACATTTGGTTGATTGAGGCAAGAGACAACAAGGATATCCGGCAGGAAATTTTCCAGTTTGCAGTAACGAATAACTACAATGTGTTATCGCTTAGCCAAAGTGAGCAGAACATGGAGGATGTGTTTTGGAGGTTGACAAGGGGGTAAGGTTCTTTATTTTTCACAATCAGAATAATGATTGCTGTAAATTTCTTTTTCCTTTAATGGTAAATTTTATCGGTGATTTTTTATTCACTGCTTCAACATTTTTATTTTGTTTAAGATAATTGGTGAGTTTTCCTGTGGGCCAATCAATTTTTAACCTTCCGATTATTTCTTTAGAAGTATATGCACCCTGGGATAACAATTTAACAATCCTTGTATCAATATCATCGTATGCTGATGATGATTCCAGGGCAACAGACTCTTTTATTTCTGATATTGAATAATCTTCAACCTTATTTCCTTCAATATCAACAGGAATTGCCCCTTTTTGAATCAACAAATTATTAGCGTTATCTTCTGAAATTAATGGTGTTCGAACATAAATGTTTCTTCCTTTCCTTAAACCGTCAACAACACCCGACCATGTGCCACCTTTTTTGCTTGATTCTGCAACATAAATTTCTTTGGCTAAACCATATATAATTGGATTTCTTGCCATTGCAAGTTGCACGCTCCATGGGGCTTTAGGAAAGAATGTACTAAGAACCAGGACATCGCCATCAACAATTTGTTTATAATACTTTTTATATCCCGATGTAAAAGTGGTAATACCCTGTGGTAAAACAATTATGCTTTGCCCCTTATATCTGATTGCCGAATCTAATGCCTGTTTATCTACCCCTTTGGCAAATCCACTTACAACCACTTTATAGTCGCGACTTGCGGTTTTGGCAATATTATCAGTAAATTCCAAAGAAATATCTTCGGCTTTTCGTGATCCTACAATCGCAACCGAGTTTTCTTTCATTATCTGCTTATTACCTTTGGTATAAATCAAGGGTGGCGAATAGGCTCGTTTTAAGTTGCTTTTCATTATCGGGGAATAGTCAGGAGAAGTTATAGGAATAATATCATATCCTTGTTCCAACAAATTTTCAACAAGAAATGAATAATTAGGAAGTTCTTTTTTTGCATCATTGAATAATAAAATTTCATTTTCATTTAATGAAAACAATTTATGCCAGTCTGATATTTCACAATGAAAAAAATCAACTATGCTTAATTTTTCTTCAAAACATTTTACTATCAGCTCATTCTTTCTTGCTGTTTTCATCTTTGGAAGATGGGCCAAAGCAATCCAGTAAGCGTATTCTTGTTTTATGTTATTCATAATTAAATATCTCCTCCAACTGTTCTTGCAATAACTAAAGGAACAATA
This sequence comes from Chlorobiota bacterium, assembly GCA_030619415.1. Classification (GTDB taxonomy): domain Bacteria; phylum Bacteroidota; class Bacteroidia; order Bacteroidales; family F082; genus JAADID01. The sequence goes on along the minus strand of JAUXBM010000111.1, from coordinate 3,351 downwards.
TGGTTCGCACCAAAATTAGTCAAAAGTTTTCCTATCTCTTTAATCGTTGCACCACTGTCAAATATGTCATCTACAAGCAAAATGCTTTTATTGATTATTTCATCTGGTTCCGTGTAAGTAAATGCACCTTCAACATTATCCCTTTTTAAATATCCGTTTTGAAATACTTTTTGAGGTTGTGTCTCACGTTGTTTTACAAGTTTATGGCTAATTGGAACTTTAAGGACATACGAAATTTTCTCAGCAAAATTTTTCACTAATTCACCAGAACTTGTTGGCGGAACATAAACAATTAAATCAAAATGCCTATCTCCAAAAGTTTTTCTGAAGGCTTTCAATGTCAGTTTTAGTAAAAAATCAGGAAAATCGCCACCGTTTTCATACTTACACCGATGTAAAGCACTACCAACATTTGAAACACCATAATATGATGAAGCTACTCCATCAGCAAGTTTCTCTTTGTAAGAAATATGATGCGATATTAGTTTTGATAAATATTCTTTTTCGGACGAATCCAAACTTTTAATTGTATCGACTTCATCAATTGTTTTAACATTTTCAAGCAATATATGATTTTTGTAAACTTCAATATAAGTCCCTTTTGGTATTCTTACAGAGAGTTCCGAATTTTCATTTACTTTCTTGCTTGTAGATGGGGCCATAGGTAAAACCGGGAAATAGGTTTCCCTGAACTCTTTTAATTTCTCAATAGTAGATTGCCGGGGTTTTACCAATCGCTTTCTGTATTTCGTATTATCACAATTTTCAAATTTACCTGGAAGTTTATCCCCAAGATACTCACATAAAAATGTCATTCTGGGTTCTTTCGTAAATACATAATCCACCATAGAATCTAAATCCTTGAGTTTTGCTTTTCTCAATTTATCAAACTTTTCAGTATTCAATTCAGGTGCATTATATTGATATTCATACATTTTGGATTTACCATAAATTACTTCTTTAATTATCCCCTGGTCAACTAAATCAGCCTTAATTACCCGTATTTGGGTTTGCTTCATATTTGTCTTTTTCATCAATTGCCTTACACTAAATTGTTCAAGCTTTAAAGCATCAATTACTTTTTGGTATTTTTTAATATTGGGTCGGCCACCATCTATAAAGGCTTTCGGCAATTTAGTATCTTCCGGAATACCATCATCATCTTTATTTGAATTGTAAAACAAGATAATGTAAGTTTTTTGGCCATCTCTCCCGGCTCTCCCTATTTCCTGATAGTAGTGAATCGGGGAGGCAGGTATTTGAGTATGAATTATAAATCGGATATCCGGTTTATCAATACCCATACCCAAAGCATTTGTAGAGACAACACATTTCCATTTATTGCTCATTAAACCTATTTCAATCTCTTTCCTTGTATCACCATCCAACCCGGCATTGTAATCAGTGGAATCAATACCAACAAAGTCAAACCATCTTGCATATATTTCTGTGTTTACCCGTGTACCAGTGTAAAGCAAACCCGTACCTGGTATATTATTTATGTTTTCTGCAAGCCATAATAGTTTTTCGTCTTCAGATTTAGTTTCAATTACAAACAGATTGAAATTTTCCCGAAGCAGATTGCCCCTTATTGTTGTTAAGTTGCCTGATATCTGTTGTTCAATATCAGCTTGTACTCTTATGGTTGCGGTTGCTGTAGTTGCTAGAATTGGTAGCTCTTTTGGAAGTAATTGGACTAAGTTTATAATTCGCCTGAAAGCAGGACGAAAATCATGCCCCCAAACTGATATCGTGTGTGCTTCGTCAATTACAATCATCGACAAATTCATTTTTCTTGTTGCTTCAATCCATTCCTGGTTTTCCTGTCTTTCAGGGGCGATATACAGAATTTTAATTTTACCATCTATTGCATTTTGAATTACTTGCGAATTTTCCTCATGTGTTTGTTCAGAATTAATATATTTTGCAGATATTCCTTTTTTATTTAAACTATTGACCTGGTCTCGCATTAAGGCTATTAAAGGCGAGAAAATTACAGTTGTTCCGTTAAATTGAGTCGCCGGGAATTGAAAGCAAAGTGATTTTCCATATCCTGTTCTTTCAATTAATAAAACTCTTTCCCCACGCAAAAGCAATTCAATGGTTTTCCATTGTTCATCATAAAACTTATCAAATCCGAAGATTCTTTTTAGTTTTATTTCTGCCTCATTTCTTGTCATGCCTGTAATGCATTGAAAATGAATCGTCCTGATTTTCAAATATTGGCGGGTCTCAAACGAAACGGATTCTCTTTATAGCAGCTTTTGTTAGCGTTTCGATTTTTATCCTTTTGTCCGGTTTTCAATACATACAAATTTATGAAGAAAAGCTAGTCAGCGTGATACTACGCAGAAAAAACCCACAACTACATTCCGGTTCGCCAGATTTACTTATTTTTGCGCCACCATTTGAAAAATGGACCTGTGGAAAGATTTGATTGATTGCAACCACAATAAAACAATGCTAAAACATTTTTAGCCCGCCAATCAAAGTTTCCGCAAGGATTATTTAATGAAGAAGAACTGTAGAACAACAAAATGTTTTTATACGAATAGTAATTATAAACTGGAGTATTGGAGTTATGGAGTAGATCGTTACAAGAATTGAAGTAAAGGACATTGTAACACTCCTCTCCCATCCCTCCAAACCTGGTAAAGGAGAGAACAAAAGAATTAATCACAAATTTAAAGAGAACCCCACTATGTCATATTTATTTACATCTGAATCGGTATCGGAAGGACATCCTGATAAAGTAGCCGATCAGATTTCTGATGCCGTTTTAGACGAAATGCTAAGGCAGGACCCTAACTCAAAAGTAGCTTGCGAGACGATGGTTACAACCGGGCTTGCGATGCTGGCCGGTGAGATCAATTCGGAAGCGTATGTTGATTTGCAAAAAACAGTGAGAGGCGTTATTGAAAGAATCGGTTATACAAAGGCCGAGTATCGTTTTGATGCTGATTCGTGTTCGGTGCTTTCTGCGCTGCACGAACAATCGTCCGAAATTCGCCAGGGAGTTGATCGCAAAGAGGATGTGGAACAAGGGGCCGGCGACCAGGGAATGATGTTTGGCTATGCAACTACCGAAACAGACAGTTATATGCCATTTACAGTGGAATTGTCGCACCGCCTGCTTTATGAACTGGCCGAAATTCGCCGGGAAGGAAAAACTATGCAATACCTCCGCCCCGATTCTAAATCGCAGGTCACCATCGAATTTGACGATGACGGCACGCCAATGCATATCGACACCATCGTGATTTCTACCCAGCACGATGATTTTGTAGAAGATGAAAAAGAGATGCAAAAGGCCATCAAAGCCGATGTTATTCAATACCTGATCCCCCGTGT
>JAUXBM010000058.1 GCA_030619415.1 Chlorobiota bacterium | reverse complement strand
AATACCGGGCCTGTTTTGAACATGTCACTGGTAAAGTTGATCGCTTTCGGATCATCGTCGTGCTTGTTGGTTGACAAACTCACCATGATGATGACTACAGCCGTGAGCAGGAAAGTGTATAACATTTGGTCCATCCATGGCAATTCAACCGCTGGAATCTTAAGCAAAAGAGCGATAGGAATAGATGCAAGAATACCAACGAGTGCACCTTTATTCGTTGCTTTCTTATAAAACAACCCTAACATGAATACAGCCAATATTCCCGGACTGACTAAGCCGGTATATTCCTGGATATATTGAAATACCTGGTCGAGTGTACCGAGTAGCGGAGCAACAAGGATAGCAATTAAAATGGCCGATCCACCAGCGATTCTGCCTACCATTACATCCCTGTTCGGACTGCCTTTCTTTTCAAAATAAGGTTTATAAATATCCATCGTAAAAATCGTGGAGGTGGAGTTCATCATTGAGGCAAGTGAGGAAACAATGGCCGCAGCCAGTGCTGCAACAACAAGTCCTTTTAATCCTGCCGGGATAAAGGTGCTGATCAGCCAGGGATAGGCTTTGTCATAATTAACAGATCCATCTGCTCTTGTAAACGATTCCTGAACACCGTCAATCAAAGCTGTTCCTTCTGGTTGCGAAAACATGATATAGGCGACAATACCTGGAATTACTACGAATAATGGAATAATCAGTTTGAGAAATCCGGCAAAAATAATCCCTCTTTGAGATTCTTTCAGGCTTTTAGCGGCCAGCGTTCGCTGGATGATGTACTGGTTAAAACCCCAGTAATATAAATTCGCAATCCACATCCCACCTACCAATACAGCAATGCCGGGTAGGTTCATAAATTCAGGATTGTCTTTTTTCAGAATCATATGGAATTTATCGCCTGCCGTTTCGTAAACATGCGACAAACCATTAAATACTCCTCCACCGGGTGTAACATGGTTGAGGGCGATAATTGTTGTAATAAATCCACCCATAACCAATAGTGCTACTTGTATTACATCCGTCCAGGCAACTGCGGCCAGACCACCATACAGCGAATAAGCAGCTGCAAAACATGCCAGGGCAATGATCGCATAAATAATCATGCTGCCATCTCCATTCCCCAGGATTGTATCCAAAGCCTTTCCGCCAAGGAATAAAACCGTCGTCAGGTTTACGAATACGAATAGCGCAATCCAGAATACTGCGAGAATTGTCTTTAAGGTTGTGCCAAATCGTTGCTCGACAAATTCAGGAATTGTATAAAGTCCCTTTTCGATAAAGATTGGCAAGAAGTATTTTCCAACAATAATCAACGTCAAGGCAGCCATCCATTCGTAAGTTGCGATAGCGAGGCCACCAGCCATGCCAGAACCTGACATCCCAATCATTTGTTCGGCTGAAATATTCGCTGCAATTAATGAGGCACCTATGGCCCACCAGGGTAACGACTTGCTTGCCAGGAAATAATCCTGTGCTGTTTTTTTCACGCCTTTCTTTCCGCGAGATACCCAAAGGCCAACAGATAAAATTATAACCGCATAAAGCCCAAATACGATATAATCGATGGTGGCAAAGGAACCTGAATTCATATGCTTAAATGTATTATTGAAAAATTCCAGTAAACATAGGAAATTATCAAAGTGGTTATATTTATAAACGATATGAATAATTAGATTTGGTTAATTTTGCATCGAATTTTATTGCTTACCATTTATCACATGAAAAAAATTATCATCTGGGTACTTGTCTCTCTAATTGGCTTGACGGTTATTGCATTTGTTGCAACTTCCATATATGTAAAAAAATTAAAACCCAATCTTGAAGATACATTAACAAAAACGTTTGGTTTAAAAACTACAATTGATGGACAGGTGGCGCTAAAGGTTTTCCCCGGTGTAAGTCTGGTCATCAGCGACCTGAAAATCATCAGCCACGAGACCTACCTTTTCAAAGTGGAGCAGGTTGAAGTTGCACTCGATTACAAGAAACTATTTTCGCGAGAGATCAATATTAATGCACTTCATTTTAAAGAGCCTCAGGTTTACCTGGTTCGTGATTTGGACGGAGTTTTCAACTACCATTCTCCTCAGGCCGGCTTCCCATCAGGTGGTATTCGAGACAGTCAGCAAATAGCACTGTCAGATTTGACTATCGAAAATGGACGTGTGTTTTATTTTGACCGGCCAAGAGGTGATAGCCTTATGGTTACGGGAATTAATCTGCAAACAAAGAATCTAAATTTTCAGGGAACCATTAATAATATTGATATTAATAAACTCAGTTATAGTGGAATCATTGACATCAATTCTTTTCATCTGAACATGTTATTAATTGATTCATTGCAGCTTAAAGTGGATAGCCGCGGAGGCAAAATCTCCATCCAGCCAAAGGACAAGACTTATTTCAGAGGAAAGAGTAGCGGCAAAGCCATTATTGATTTCACGCAGAAACCGGTATTTGTCCATGTCCAGCATCAATTGGTTGGTCTGGATATTGGAGAATTTCAGGAAGCCATCAATACAGATGAATTACTTTACGGAAAACTGAATACCAGTCTGGATATTGCGTTTCACAGCTTTGACTGGGCAGAGGCGATCAAAACGATGAAAGGGGAGATCAAGGTGACCGGAAGTAAACTGCTTATGCAAAGTATTAGCCTGGATAAAGCACTGAACAATTACTACAACGCCAAATATTTTAGTGTTGATGCCTTGGCATCCGTATTTGTAGCAGGACCATATGGAGCTGTTTTTACAAAGGCAATTACTTATGCCAATGCTTTTTCGACAAACGTGACCGAAATGACCGAAATCAATAAATTTGTTTCTAACTGGAGCATTGACAAAGGGATCGCCTCGGCCCACGATGTTGCTTTTAGTACCGCAAAATACAGGATGGCACTGACAGGTAAGCTCGACCTTACGAAGAATACTTACAATAATATGATGATCGCCCTGATTAATAAAGAAGGCTGTGCAGTGCTGAGCGAGGAAATGAATGGTTCATTTATTGTTCCCGAAAAAGAAAGTTTCTCAACTTTGGGAAGGGTAGGAGGATCGATCGATGATCTCTGGCTTAAATTGGCCAAACCTTCACGCATAACATGCGATCCGGTATATACCGGGTCCGTTTCTCATCCATCTGGTAATTAATCCGCCTTATAATAATCTTTGACGAATGTTTGTTCCTGCATCGGAGGGCGGACATAGCCTTTTTGCTTTTTCCTCGGCGGCAACACAAAAGGTTCAGGTGATAGGTCTTTATAAGGAATGGTGTCCAGTAAATGCCGAATAGTCATCAACCGCGCCTTGCGTTTATCATCAGTATCAATAACATGCCAGGGCGATAATTTTGTGTCGGTATAAGAAAACATATCATCCTTGGCCATTGAATATTCAACCCATTTATCTCTCGATTTCACATCCATTTTGCTGAATTTCCATCTTTTTGTTGGGTCTTTAATTCGTTCCTGAAAACGTTTTTCCTGCTCATCCTGGCTGATTGAAAACCAATACTTGATCAGGATAATTCCGGAGCGGATAAGCATGCGCTCAAAATTGGGGCACGATCGCAGGAACTCCCAATATTCATCAGTAGTGCAAAAACCCATCACACGCTCCACCCCTGCCCGGTTATACCACGAGCGGTCGAATAACACCATTTCCCCGCCGGCCGGCAATTGCTGTACATATCGTTGAAAATACCATTGTGTTTTCTCTTTTTCAGTAGGTGTACCAAGTGCAACAACCTTGCAAATACGTGGGTTCAACTTTTCAGTAATTCGCTTAATAACACCACCTTTCCCGGCAGCATCCCTGCCTTCAAAAATCACGACTACTTTTGCATTGGTTTCCTTGATCCAATTCTGCAATGTTACCAGCTTGACTTGAAATTCTTGTATCTCTTTGTTGTAAAAGTCGTAATCTAACCTTCCCTTTTTATTCAATATTACTTTCTTATGTGACATGCTGATATCGGTTTTATTGTATGCGATTGATAGTGTACTTGCAAATGTAACGATTTGATTCAAAAACAAAAACCAGTCAATAAAGGACAGAATTTGTAAAAACCATGTACAGACCAAATTCTTAAAGTATATTTGAAACCGAAAATCAGAAGGATGATGAAGACAATTTATTTAATAGCTGCTTTTCTTGTGATGGGAACTTTCTCATTTTCACAGGACTATTCCATCAGTGGTACAATCAGCGGGCTGGAGAGTGGCGAAATATATTTGATGCGTATTCAGGGCGACAAGAAAAAAATAGTCGATACTGCTTTCACTGATCAAACAGGATCTTTCGAAATAGCTTTAAAGGATGATTTCCCGGTTGGCCAGTATGCAATTTTTGCCGGCCCTAAAAAGGCCGTTGAGTTAATTTACAATCACGAAAATATTCGTTTTGTCACATCGGGTTTTACGGCAAGCGACCAGGTACAGATCATTGAATCTGTTGAAAACCTGATTTACTACGATTACTTATCAATCAAAGGGCTAAATTTATACAAACTGGATTTACTAAAACCATTGCTGGAATATTACCCCACAGATGATCTTTTTTATCAGGAGGCATTGCAAAAAGCCATCCAACTGCAGCAAGAGATCAACACCCGCGCCAACAAACTAATTGAGGAAAATCCCAACACAATCGTCTCAAGATTTATTCAGGTGGACAGACCGGTTTTCGCTGATCCGCAACTAAACGAAGCACAACAAAAGATCTATTTAAAAAGCAACTACTTCAACGAATCTGATTTCCTCGACACCATCCTTACCAGGAGTAACATACTCACCTCCAAAGTAATTGGGTACTTAAGTCTTTACCAGGAAAGAAATCTTTCACAGGAAGACCTGGAAAACCAGTTGGTGATAGCTGTTGATACCGTTCTGGAAAAAGCTTTTGCCAATCAGCAGGTTTATGAATTTTTAATTGATTTTCTGATTGGTGGTTTCGAGGCCATTGGGTTTGAAAAGGGGCTTGAACACATTGCCAGTCACAACCTGCTGAGCGAACTTTGTGTAAACAGCGAGCGTAAACTGGAGTTGGAAAATAAAATGGGGCTGATCAAAAAACTGGCCATCGGTCAGCCGGCTCCTGATTTTGAAATAACTGCCCTGAGTGGTTCCACAATTAAATTATCAGCAGTAAATGCTGAGAAAACAGTGCTTGTTTTTTGGGCAAGTTGGTGTCCGCATTGCGAAGACATTTTACCCGTTTTCAAAGAATATTATAACCCGGAGAATACGACTAAGCTGGAAATCATCGGCATTAGCATTGATGAAAGCGAATCTGACTGGAAAGCAGCTGTTGAAAACAACGGTTTTAACTGGATCAACATTGCCGAATTGAAAGGTTGGGATGGGCCCATTATCGATGATTACGGCGTTGTTGCAACTCCCGTCTTTTTTGTTCTGGATAAAGACAAAAAAATTATTGCCAAACCCGGGAATGAGCGGGATTTGCGCAAATCGCTTGAATAATCTCAAATTTTAACATGGAAATGGATAGTTAGTTAATGAACATAGCTGTTTTTCATTTTTACTAACTTTGGCCTAAGCATTAACAAGATCAGCAACCAATTATTTTATTCCCATGAAAAACAAGATTGACAGACGTAAATTTGTAAAGCAAGGAGCCGCCGGATTGGTCGGAGTGACTGTCCTGCCCTCCTTTTTATCACTTAACTCAAAAAAAGCAATGGCATTTGACAACGATTCCAACCTTAGATTGACGGCATATTATGAACGATTCGGTGTAAACGAGCAAATCATCCGGGATGTGATGACCGAAGGCCTTTCAAAAGGTGGCGATTATTGCGATGTTTATTTCCAGAATACCATGACCAATTATATCGGGCTTGAAGACAAGTCGGTAAACCGGGCCTATTCCCAAGTTAGTTTTGGCGTGGGCATCAGGGTTTTAAAAGGCGATCAAACAGGTTATACTTTTACGGAAGAGGTTACGCTTAAGGCAATGAAGAACGCCGCCAGGACGGCAGCCAATATTGCCGGCTCCACAAAAAAGGTCGATCCGGTTGATTTTACGACCCACACCCACCCAAACTATTATGCAATTAAAACGGAATGGGAACAGGTGACCATAGATGAAAAAATACCATACCTGCAAACGATCAACGACAAAGTATTTTCGCTCGACGCCCGGATCATCAAATCCAACATTTGGTTCAGCGATGAAACTTCATACATTCTTTTTGCAAATTCGGAAGGACGTGTAACTTACGATTACAGGCCACAGGGCTCAATTTCGGTAAGTTGTACAGCCGAACAGAAAGGAAAACGGGAACAGGGTTATTTTGACCTGGCCGGCCGTCGTGGCATCGAATTTTTTACACCTGAAAATATTGATCGTTTAGCAACTGAATCTGTAAAGCGGACTGTTTCGTTATTCGAAGCCGTAAAACCCCAGGGTGGTGAGATGGAAGTCGTACTTGCAGCAGGCAGTTCAGGCATCCTGCTTCATGAGGCAATCGGTCATGGAATGGAGGCTGATTTTAACAGGAAAGACATTTCCATATTCAGCGATAAAATCGGGAAACGGGTGGCCAATGAATTTGTCACCATCGTTGATAATGGCACCAATCCCAATATACGCGGATCATTGAATATTGATGATGAAGGTAATGATACTGAAGAAACTGTATTGGTTGAAAATGGTATTCTCACCACCTATCTGCACGACAGGATCAGTGCGCAACACTATGGTTTGAAACCGACAGGCAGTGGCCGTCGCGAATCATTCAGGTACAACCCAATGCCACGAATGCGTAATACGTATATGCTTAACGGGCCTCATACCTTTGATGAGATCATTGCAAATACCAAAAATGGATTGTATGCTGTTTCGTTTACCAACGGACAAGTGAATATTGGAGGCGGTGATTTTACTTTCTATGTAAAATCGGGCTTTTTAATTGAAAATGGCAAGATATCACGATCGGTGAAAGACATCAATATAATTGGCAATGGTCCTGATGTGCTCAATAACATCACCATGGTAGCCGACGACTTTAAAATGGCTGAAGGTGGATGGACTTGTGGTAAAAACGGACAGAGTGTTCCTGTCTCGATGGGGCTGCCAACCGTTAAAGTTTCAAGCATTACCGTTGGAGGCATAAGCTAAGACCATGTCTGAGCAATCACATTTACTATTCAATCATGAAAATATAACCGCAACTATTATTTATTATGGATAAATTAGAATTGGCAAAATGGGCAGCTGATTATGCCACTAAAATAGGCGCCAGCCAAAGTGCAGTCACTGTTTCAAACTCCCGCAAGGTTCAAATTGATGTACGGGATGCCAAAATAGAAACCCTGAAAGAGACCACTGAAAATCAATTATCAATCAATATTTACCTCGACCATAAATATTCGGGGCATTCTTCCAACGACCTCCGAAAGGATTCAATAAAAAAACTGATTGATGATGCTGTAGCGGCAACCAAATACCTGTCGGCAGATGATTTCAGGGAATTAACTGAATCGAAGTATTTCCCTCAAGGTAAGCAGCCAGATTTGCATCTGCTCGACAGCTACCATGAAAACCTGACAACCGACAAACGCATAAAGATAGCCAAGGAAATTGAGCGAAGTGCAGTTGGTCAAAGCGATCAAATAATATCTGCCGAAGGGAGTTTTTCGGATACAATTTACTCATCAGCCAAAGTATTTAGCAATGGATTTGAGGGAATCACCGAAGGAACTTATTATGTAATCAGTGCCGGCGTTACAGCCAGGGACAATGATGCACGGCCCGAGGATTACGACTGGTCGGTAAACCGGTTTTTCAACAAACTCCCCGACCACTCAGAGATTGGAATAAATGCCGCGAAAAGGGCACTTCGTAAAATAGGGCAAAAGAAAATTGACAGCGGCCAGTATGATATGCTAGTCGAAAATCGTTCCGCCGGCAGACTGGCAGGAATGCTGATCAGCCCAATGAGTGCCCGTTCACTGCAGCAAAAAAATTCGTACTTCGAAGGGATGCTTGGCAAAACTGTTGCTTCCGACAAACTCACCATCATCGATGACCCACTGATAGAAAGCGCCTCCGGATCAAGGCTGTATGATAGCGATGGAATTGCTGCGCAGAAAAGGGTAATGATTGACAAAGGAGTCCTTAAGAACTTCTACATAGATAATTATTACGGCAGAAAACTGGGCAAAACACCCACATCGAACGGAACCTCAAACCTCGTTTTTGATTATGGTAAGCAATCAATGGATGAGATGATCAAAGATATTAATAAAGGCATCCTTGTAACCAGTTTCAATGGTGGAAACTCAAATTCCACAACAGGTGATTTTTCATTCGGAATTGGCGGCATGCTGATTGAAAATGGCAAAATGACCATCCCGGTTTACGAAATGAACATCACGGGTAATGCGCTTGATTTTTGGAAAAAGCTGGTGGCTATGGGCAATGATGTTCACCGAGCCTCCTCAAGGAGGACATCAAGCATGCTGTTCGAAGGAATCAATTTTGCGGGGATTTAGATGGGAAGAGACCTGAGATGCAAGACCTAAGACGAATGTCAATGCCTAAATAACGTTGACCGTTTTCACTCTACTTTTTCCTGGTTTTTGTGTTTTTAATTCCAAAGTGATATTTGATTCGGAGGTTTGTTGTCCATTACAAATGTAACTCTT
>JAUXBM010000184.1 GCA_030619415.1 Chlorobiota bacterium | reverse complement strand
TTATAAACATTGGATCCATCGCCGGAAAGGAGGTTTATCCAAACGGAAATGTGTATTGCGCTACCAAATATGCCGTGGATGCATTGACCAAAGGAATGAGAATTGATTTACTCCCTTATGGCATCAAGGTTACGCAAATTGCGCCGGGATTGGTAGAAACAGAATTTTCGCTGATTCGTTTTAAAGGCGACAAACAGGTGGCCGACAATGTTTACAAAGGTTTCAAGCCATTAACCGGTGAGGATATTGCTGAGGTTGTATATTATTCAACAACCCTGCCTGCCCACGTCAACATCAACGATATGCTGATTATGCCCACAGCGCAGGCGAGTGCAACCCAACTGCACAAAGATCAAATAAGTTAAAGAAATAAACACCATCAATTAAACTAACTAACACAATGAACCATGAAACGAATTATTATCTGCGCTGACGGCACCTGGAATCGTCCGGAAAAAGATTTGAAAAAAGATTTCCCTACAAACGTTTTGAAAATTGCACGGGCGATCGCTCCGATTGGTGCTGATGGGGTATAACAGGTTGTTTTCTACGACTGGGGCTTGGGATCATATCACGATTCTGTCCAGGCCGGGGCCTTCGGAAAAGGCATTGATAAAAACATCAAGGATGATTATCGCTTTATTGTTCAAAACTATAATGAAGGCGATCAGTTGTATTTTTTCGGCTTCAGTCGTGGTGCTTACACCGTGAGAAGCCTGGCCGGTTTTATGAACAATTGGGAAAATTCGAGCGGGAAATACCGGAGGACACATTTATTCATCAAAGTGTGAAAGACCGCTATGAAAAAGACCAAACATACCGGCCAGAACCGCTGACAAAAAAAGGCGAAAATGATTGGAATATTTGTCCAAAAACACATTTAATTTTTCTCCTATTTTTGCATCACCTAAAAATAGTTTACAGGCATGGAAGTAACCCGAATATTTGATTTATTAGATCATTATCAGAAAGCGTATAAACCGAAAGAAGATGTTTTAGCCGGAAAAGTCAATGGCGAGTGGGTAAAACATAGTTTGGAGGATTACCGCGAAATGGCTGACTATATCAGCCATGGTTTGCTCGATTTAGGCGTAAGAGCAGGCGATAAAATAGCGACGATTTCCAACAATCGTCCCGAATGGAATTTTGTAGATATGGGAATTTCGCAAATTGGCGCTATTCATGTTCCCATTTATCCTACCATTAGTGTTGAAGATTACAAATACATCCTGACACACGCTGAGGTAAAATACATATTTATCGCCGGAAATACACTCTACAGGAAAATAGAACACATACTAAAACACATTGAACATCTTGAAGGAATTTTCTCATTTGAACAAATTAAAGGCCATCCACATCTCGACGACCTTGTTGAAAAAGGAAAAGAGAGAAGTCAATCAAAAAGTATTGATGGCTTAAAGGCAGGGGTCGATAAAGATGATGTAGCTACCCTTATTTATACGTCAGGAACCACCGGCTATCCGAAAGGGGTAATGCTTACCCACGATAACATTTTAAGCAATGTAAGGGCCTCTGAAGGGATTTTTCCGGTTGATGAGACTTCGAAGGGTTTAAGTTATTTGCCTTTGTGCCATGTTTATGAAAGGATGGTGAATTACGTTTTGCAATATAAGGGTGTTTCGATCTATTATGCTGAAAGCATGGCCACAATCGTCGACAACATCCAGGATATCAAACCGCACATCATGACCACGGTTCCTAGACTCCTTGAAAAAGTGTACGATAAAATACTGGCTAAAGGACGTAAGTTGGGCATCGTACAAAAACAAATCTTTTTCTGGTCGGTCAACCTAGGGCTTAAATATCAACACGACAAGCCCAATCGTTTGCTTTACAATATTCAATTGGCAATTGCGAACAAATTGGTATTCAGCAAATGGAGAAAAGTGTTTGGTGGGAGAATGCGATCAGTCGTTTCGGGAGGCGCCGCATTACAGCCCCGGCTTGCGAGTATTTTTAATGCTGCCGGCATACCAACTGTTGAAGGATATGGCATGACCGAATCATCGCCGGTAATCGCTGTAAATACTTTTGAAAAAGGGCAAAGAAAAATAGGCACTGTCGGTCCACCATTGGAAAATGTGGAAGTAAAAATTTCTGAAAATGGGGAGATACTGGCCAAAGGTCCCAGCATAATGAAAGGCTATTTCAAAGGTGATGAGATGACCAAAGAAACGATCATCGATGGTTGGTTACATACAGGCGATGTAGGCATCATTGATGATGACGGCATGTTAAAAATTACCGGACGGATAAAAGAGATTTTTAAAACTTCGATGGGAAAATACATCTCGCCTGTTTTACTCGAAAACAAGATCAAAGAATCTCCGTTTCTTGACCAGATAATGGTAATTGGTGAAAACCAGAAATTTGCGGCTGCCCTCATTGTTCCTGATTTTGAACACCTGAAATCGTGGTGTAAAATAAAAGGCATTCCATATTCTACCAATTCCGAAATGATCAGGAATCCTGAATTCAGGAATCGGATTAAAAAAGAAATCGACTGTTTTAACAGGGAATTTGGCGATACCGAAAAAATCAAAAAATTTGAATTGATTGATCATGAATGGACGATTGATAGCGGGGAAATCACAGCCAACCTGAAATTAAAACGATCACACATACACAATAAATTTGAGGATCTAATCAATAAGATCTTCCCGAATTAGTAATCACCTATCCGCGAAAAAATGCATTTTAAAAATACCACACGTATTTTCGATATTCTCGATGGATACCGAAATGAATTCAAAGGGGTTGACAAGGCGTTTTCGGAAAAAAGGTCCGGAAAATGGAAACATTACAGTGCAGCTGATTACATTAGAATTGTTGATCAGCTAAGTATGGCCTTACTGGAAACCGGGATAAAAAAGGGTGACAAAATCGCTACGGTTCTTCAAAATTCCCCCGAATGGAATTTCATCGATATGGCCATAGCTCAAACCGGAGCTATTCATATTCCCATTTATCCTACCATATCCAACGAAAGTTACAGGTTCATTTTTCAGGATGCAGACATTAAACTTCTTTTTATTTCTTACCAGGAAATTTATGAGCGTATCAAACCAATGTTCAACGAGAGTGGGTCATTTAAAGGTGGTTACAGTATTGATTTTAACGCAGATATCCCTTCTTTCGACGAACTACTTAAAATTGGCGAACAATCAAACCGCAAAACTGAACTTACCGAATTAAAAAAGACGATCACGCCCGAAGATATTAATTCGATTATTTATACATCGGGCACAACCGGACTTCCGAAAGGCGTTATGCTGTCGCACAAAAACATTTTAAGCAATGCCATAGCAGCAACAAATATATTGTCGCAAAACCCCGTAAAAACAGGCTTGAGTTTTTTACCCCTTTGCCACGTCCTCGAACGTGTGATCAATTACACTTACCAGCTTTCGGGGGTGGAAATATCTTATGTTCATAAACTCGAATTGATCGGTGAAATGATGCGGGAGGTAAAGCCCGAAATGTTTTGCGCGGTTCCCAGGATCCTGGAAAAAACCTATTCCAAGATCATGGAAAAGGGGCGCAACCTGCCATTGATATCGAAAATAATTTTTTACTGGGCATTGCAGGTTGGCAGTCAGTTTGAACCGTGGGAAAAAAGATCGGTTTGGTATAACTTCAAGTTGTTTATTGCCAGGCGTCTTGTTTTCTCAAAATGGCTTACAGCCCTTGGAGGCAATATTGATGTTGTGGTTTGCGGTGGGGCGAGTCTGCAGGAAAACCTGGCACGACAATTCTGGGCGGCAGGTATAAAGATTATGGAAGGCTACGGGCTTACCGAAACTTCTCCAGTTATTGCAGTCGGTCAGTTTATTCCCGGTGGTGTGAAAATCGGGGCAGTGGGCCCAATACTTCCGGGTGTTGATGTCAAATTTGCCGATGATGGCGAAATCCTTTGTAAAGGCCCCAATGTGATGCTTGGTTACTATAACAAACCCGAATTGGACAAGAAAGTGTTCGACAAGGAAGGTTGGTTCCACACGGGTGATATCGGTCAGATGCAAGGCAAGTACCTTAAAATAACTGATCGGAAAAAGGAAATTTTCAAAACATCGGGTGGCAAATATATCGCTCCGCAGGTCATTGAAATTAACTTTAAGGCTTC
>JAUXBM010000015.1 GCA_030619415.1 Chlorobiota bacterium | reverse complement strand
TGCTTTTTATCAAGGTCAAAACTAAGTGTCATGGCGTGAATCCTCTTATCCATCTGGGCATTGTACAGGGTGTCTTTTATGTCGTCGAACAACATTTGATACTTATATGCATAATCATAATTATTTAGTTCAGCGTATGACAGGGCGAGTCCTTCATAAGCATTCTTTAATTCATAACTCGCTCCAATTTTTTCGCCGATTATCATGGCATCTCTGTAATATTTAATTGCCGATGGTATGTCTCTTTTTAGTGTGTACGTTTCTGCCAGGCCTAAAAGGGATATCGCCGATTCGAGTTGATCATCCCTGTTGCTGGCAATTTCAAATGCTTCTTCCTGAAAATTAATGGCCTTAGTAAATTTACCTGTCCGTGCATATACTTTTCCCAAACTATTTAAAGCATACGTTACATTCCCGGTTTCTGATCTTGTGTAAGCTGACAGCGCTTTTTCAAAGTAAAATCGGGCTGAATCGAGTTCCTCACGCGCAAGATAGATTTCCCCCATGTTAACAGCTGATGTTCCGATAGCATCCTGGTCACCCAATGCTTCACTCAGCGGTAAGGCTTTGAAGTAATATTCCAGTGCCTGCTGATGTGTTGCCTTTTTATTAAAATAGACAGCCCCAATATTTACAAGTGCTGTTGCAATCCTGAGTGTGTCTCCAATCTCTTCTGAAACCTTCAATGATTCCAGGTAATATTCAACAGCTTTGGTATCGCCTCCCTCGTTAAAATGAACAGCGCCCAGGTTATTCAACATATTGGCTACACCAAGCTTATCATCAATTGATTGAAAGGTTTCGAGTGATTGTTGCCAGTAAATGAGAACTTCGATATAATTTCCCTGGAAATAATAGCCCATCCCAATGCTTTTTAATGCATATGCCAGACCACGCTTGAAATTGATTTCTTCAGCCAGTTCTTTTGCTTCATTACCTATGCGGATGGCTTCGGCAGGTGAAGATCGGTAAAACTTGCTGCTCAATACCAGCATTGTATTTACTTTAGAAGAGTCGTTTTCTGGATTTGAGACAAGCTGTTTAAGACTGTCTATTTGTGCATTTTGTGGAAAACAAAAGATTGAGGTTAAAAGAAAAAACAAGAAAAGTCCAGGGAACTGAATTTTCATAAATAATCTTATGTGAGTCAGAAGGTTAAGTATACGAATCATTCTATAATTATAAAAATCCTTTATCTCATTATTTAGATGTAAAGTCTGGCTTTATAAAAGAGGGATTAAATCAATCCCTCTTTTATGTTCACTTCATTTCTTTGGTTTATAAATTATTGCTTTATAATCCGAATGACTTTATAGTCTTTCTCATTATTTAATTTTATTAAGTATATCCCATGTTGCATGTTAGAAAAATCAATTTCTAACAAATTATCTGCTGTTTTGATTACTTTCAGAGGATACTTCTTTCCACGAATATCGAAAACGCTTACATCTTTTATTTCAATATTATCAGGCAGGTTTAAGTATACTTTGTCTCTGACAGGATTAGGATAGACCAAGACTTCTACAAACTCATTATCTATTGGGGCCGATTTATTACAATTGCCCGAAGATGAATTTACTTTAACAGATGAAGATGTTTTCTGTCCTTTGTGGTTGTAACTAGCTAATGTCCAATTTAAATCATCTCCGTGAAAAGGTACGCTGAAAGCGCCTCCTCCGGAAATAAATAATTCGGGTTGATCATCTCCATCGAAAGAATCATCTCCATTATCGCTGGATAATTCATTGTCAGGTCCTGTAAAAATGAAAACATCTGTATTGTTCTTGTTCTCGTAAGTAAAATGAGCAACGTATGTAAAACCCTCCTCAGGTGGAACCAATTCCTCAACACAATCCAGCTTGGGAATAATGTGTTTGGTGCCCGGGCCACTCGGATTGACATACAATGCACCGCTGATAAATGTAATGTCGTAATTATCAGCTGTTGCAGATGCAGTTATTTGATAGGTGCCGGCAGATCCGTCATATGAATCATCGAGGTCATAACTCAGGATATTGAGCACAGATTCATCTTCTTCATAAACAAATCCACTGATAGTGCCTGTAAATACAGGTAATTCATCTCCTGCGTATATCACTTTGTCATCAGCAGATATTGTCAGTTCAGCCGGTAAAATAGTCAGGTTTCCCAATCCATAAGAAACGTTAAAGTTATTAGTGAGTAAGGAACCGGGTACAATTAAATGCTCCCCAACTGTGTTCCCGGTTATTAAGTTGATTGAGCTTAATGACACAGAACCTGTTGTCGCCCCTGAAAGAATGCCAATATCATCCTCGCCAATTATCACAATGGTTTCGCTGTTGCTGAAATCATTAATGGTAGTGTTGTTTACAAGTGCTGTGGCGTTCACGAGCGCGGTGGCATTTACTAAGGCAGTAGCATTTATTATGTTTCCTTCCTCGTCATAATAATTGACCAGTGCGGTTCCGTTAACCAAAGCAGTTGCATTTACCAGGGCGGTAGCATTAACTAAAGCTGTCGCATTAACTAAAGCTGTTGCATCAAGCAAGGCCTGTGGGTCGATCAGCGTTCCATTCACCAGGGCTGTTGCGTTGACAAGAGCGGTAGCATTCGTTATTAAAAAACTCTTATTTACCAGTGCAGTAGCATCGAGTACAGGATCTCCATTCTGATTAACCAATGCCGTTGCATTTACCAGTGCAGTTGCATTTACAAGAGCCGTGGCATGCGATTGCTGCAGAGCCGAAAGGATCAAATCGTTACTTGTGTTAGCAATAACCACATTGTTTCCCGGATTCGCCGTGTCGTTATTATAAACATAATCGAAGAGAAATCCCAGAATGGAGTCACCGTAAACGAGGGTGGTATCTCTCGGTATGATAGTAAGCTCCATTTTTTCAATGGTAAGCAGGGCCGTTTTAAAATCAAAATTATATTCATCCAGCAATGCAAGATCCAGCGAATCAGTTGCTGTAACCAAACTTAAAGGATTTAGCGGATCATCAGGTGAAGGAGCTATTTCCCAAAGCCCGACATTACTTAGGGCATTTGCTACAGTTACCTGTTGAACCCCTGTTATCCGGTCGTATGCTTCTGCTGATAAATCTTCCTCCTCAAGTGGGAAAATTCCATCTACACTCTCTACAAAATATGTTGCATTAAACACGGGTAACACTTCTCCAAACAATTTAGATGCATCATCAATGATCACAACAACTGTTTTCTTTGTGCTGAAAAATAATGGGTTAGACAATCCTCCATCTGTTCCATTTGTAGCAGGATTTGACGGATTATTAGCCTGGATAGCTGGATATCTCTCACTAAAGACCGGTATTTCGGAAGACAAAATTGTACTCCCGATTAATTCGGTTGGTGTATCAAGCGGAGCTCCGTTAAAAAATATTTCTGAACCGTCTGTAAGGTATTTACCAATGACTTCTACATTGACAGGTTCAGTTCCAGGAGACAAAGTGGTATCATAAACCAAAGCTGATATTACAGGGGAGGGGTTTGCCAGGGTTAACAAGGCAGCGTCAGCCTGAATGAATCCATAACCAGATGCTGCATCATAGCCCGGATCATGCATATCGATTGCAGTTGTTTGCAGGATTGCCCTCAATTCACTCGGTGTTAAATCCTCATCATAATATTTAAACTTGGCCTCAATTAATAAGGCTGCTACTCCGGCGGCATGTGGTGCGGCAGCAGAAGTGCCAAAGAAATTAGGAAAATCTGTGTCGGGATCACGCGGATCATCCCAATCGCCATTCCCTAAATTCACATTGGTATTTACTCCATTAGGCGCAGTAATATCAGGCTTACTTCTTGTTATACCATTCACAGGAGTACCACCTCTTGAAGAGAAGGAAGCAATGGTTGGTATTTCGCCAAATTCGGGCGTATTGCTAAATAATACTGCCCCAACAGCTATAGCTCCTTCTGCATTTGCCTGACCAACTATAGTAGAAGCCCCGTTGCCGCCATATTCATCCATTACAAGATCACCCCTGAAAACGATGTATTTGATATTTACATCGCCAGATCCGGAAGCCCTGGTAATTAAAATGTTTGTTGTAGCACCTCCTTCGCCGACAGTAAAAGGCATCACTTCAACAGCTGCTCCTCCGGTATTCACCCTGTTAAAACCAAAAAGTGTGATCCCATTATCGTTGGATAAATAGATATCCATATCGGTGTTGGTGGCTCCAAAATTTGAACCATCATCCCATTGAAGTACTACTGTGTAATTACCCTCGGCCAGGCTTACCTGCTGGTAAATATCCCCATCACCTCCTGCATTAAAATTGTGGGCTTCTCCTGAAATTCCTGGAGGTGCATTTACAGCTGAAAACATACTTTGATATGATTTGCTGCCGTAATTACCTGCCGCCGAAAAATAGGCAACACCCATGTCGGTGACATCATTTACTGCCTGGGCCACAATACCATCTCTGAAAAAAGGCTCCAATATGTAGGTGATATCATCAACAATAATATCACATCCGGCAGCTTGTAACTCAAATATTCCGTCCGCAAAATCAGGCGCATTGATAAATCCGGTTCTGAAAGCCAATGTTGCATCAGGTGCGATATCGTGAATAATGTGCAGCATTGCCCTTCCTTCATCTGAGCGAACGCCATAAGGATATTCCATAACCACATCAACAGCAGTTAAATTGTAAGGATTAGCAGATCCGGGAAGGTCACCTCTTAGAACATCATCACTCGCGGGATCTCCAATCTGCGTATTGTAACTATCCGATAATACGCCAATTTTAACTCCGGCACCGGTAACTTTAAATGCGTCACGGGCAATATCCGAACGCAATGATACATCTCCCTGGCTTGTAACGATACCACTATTGGAAACAGCAGTAACAGCCGGGCGGGCATAATTTAAGAGTTCATATAAATCATTTAATAGTACCAAATTACTTATTGGATAAAGTCCGGTGATTAGCGACTTGCCGGGAATTACTTTATACGCTGTTAATCCATAGGCTGGTGTTATGAGCAAATCCTTTAATTCTTCAAGTTTATTGTCCAGTGCGTATATTTCAACCAGTACGGAGGATTCAACAATTTGGAATATGTCATCAGAAATATATTCTCCTGCATTTACATGGGTTTCATAAAGTGAATTCAATTCAGCTCCAATCAGGGAATTCTCCAGTTTACCGCCTTCGGGTGGAGCATAGTATGGAAATATATTCACGTTCATGCAATTATAAACTGACTGAAAATCATCGGTTGTAAAAGTTTCAATAAGTTCATGTGGACCAGCCTTAACCAAAACTTGTTGAGTCTGAAAACCCCCGGTCAATGTATAGGTGAGGAGGAATTCGCCTGCCTGACCATTTCCAAAACCACCGGTGCTGGTAATTCTAAAACCATCGAAAGGATCCCCACCCAAAGCCGGACCCAAATCAATATTTCCATAATTGAAATCTCCGGAGATGATCGTAATAAAAACATCGGAATAAGTCCCTTCTTGTGCCTCAACGGAATAATGTGAGAGTGCATTGCATGTTGGACCCGAACAACTATCATGTACCACGGATAAAACGATGGTATGACTGTTGTCATCATTCTCAGTCACAGAAGTAATGCTCGTTGTATAACCATGTCCGTGTATTTTTTCAACATCACAATCTGTTTGTGCGACGGTGGTTAAGACAGCCAGGAAAAAGCTGACAACTATTATTAGTCGCAGGCTTGTAAAATAGATCTTTGTAATTTTCATTTTGATTTTTTTTATTGGTTCGTTTTTCTAAATCGTAAAAGTTCGATCAAACAACATTAATATTTAATTAAGACCCTAAACAGCAAACCTTCTTATATAAGAAAGTCAGGCACGTTAGAGTGCTACTTTTCTTCGTGGACGTTTTAGCTGTTCAAGTGTTGTTTTACGATTAATAAAACAATATACTTGTGTGGTTAATGCAGAGATTCTTTTCGTCGATAAAAGTATTGAAGATCAGATACAATCGGTGTTTAAAATATTGATATTTAATATTTTTTGATTGATATATTCCATTTTTATTGGGTATCTGGAACGTGAGTAATACGATGTATAACGTGATTTGCAGATATTCAAGAGTAGATTTTTTTGAGTAATTTATTTGATACACACTCCAAATATTATGTTTGATCGGAAAAATGACATTTCTTTGTACACAATTATGTTTTTATACTATCCGAATTCAATTCTCCCGATATTTATCGGGTTCAAATAAAATAATTTAACAATGGAAACAAACGACAAAGTTTTTAGATTCACCATCCGGCTTGTTCTGGCCATTTTAATTGTCTATATCCTCATCATCGGGAAATCATTCCTGACACCGCTGGCATGGGCAATCGTCATAGGGCTTGCCAGTATTCAGTTCATCGAAAAGATAAAGCAAAAATCAAAGATGCCGGTTGCACTGATTATCTTATCCTATCTGTTATTGATTGTTGCTGTTATTTTCCTGACCTTTTATTTTTTCTACGTTGAACTCAGCCACATTATTGCTGATTTGCCGGCAATAAATGATAAAATATCCGCCAGCCTGCATAGTATTTCTCTTAGCCTGAAAGGTTCCGGTATTCATGTCCCCGATCACATCGATAAACAGGTGATCAATGATCTGGTGGATAAAAACTCCGGTACGATTTTCGGGTTTGTCAGTAGCTTTGGAGAAAGTATCGAACACCTGGTTCTGGGAGCATTTTATTTGTTTTTTATTCTTTTTTACGGAGACCTGGTTCCGCAATTTTTTGAAAGCAAATTAAAAAGTGAAAAGAAAAGGGAAGTATTGAAAGAAAATACCAGCAAAGCCATTGGCATTATTAAAAGTTATGTCATTGGACTATTGATCCTGGCTTTAATTACCGCGGTGTTTGTATTTATCATCTTATTAATATTAGGTGTGGATTACGCTTTGTTTTTTGCTGTCTTGCTCGGTGTCCTGAGTTTAATACCATTCATCGGCAACCCTATCGGACTAATTATCATTGGCCTGTTTACCCTGCTTACAAAAGATTCATTGGTAACGCCTATACTTGCTGTTGGTTTGATATGGGTTACCAACGTTATCCATGAAAATGTGATCAGGCCTGTGCTGATGGGCGATCGGTTACAGATCAATGCTTTTGTGGTTTTCATGTCAGTTATCGTCGGTGGTTTGATCTGGGGGGTGTCAGGCATGATTTTGTTTATCCCCCTGGCCGGAATTATAAAAGTTGCCCTGATGTACAGTGAAGAAACCTCGCACTATGCCATTTTACTTGGCGAAAAACCAAAAAAGGAAAAACGAAAGCGGTCGAAGAAAGGGATATAAAGGTATAAGGGTATATGGGTTTAAGGATTGAATGTTCGAGTGAAGTTTATTTAAATCTCTGTGCTATATTTACGCATTCTTTTCATTTTCGTATTGTCGCATTTCCCATTATCGCATTCCCTCATTATCGCATTCTCTCTATTCCCCTTATAACCTATAAATTTTCATTAATACTGATCAGACACAACCGATGAAATGAATTATTATAAGAAAAGCCTGGCCATCTTTCTAATTTCCATATTAATGATATCGTGCAGCAGTACAAAAGTTATCGGCACCTGGAAGAAAAGTGAAGAGAAGACATATAATTTTAATAAAATCGTAATCCTGGGAATCGCCCACGATGCGGCTACCCGGAAAGTCTTTGAAGTGGCCATAGAAGAACGAATGCTTGCCGATGGATATGCTGCTGAGGGTGCACTGGATTTCCTGCCTCCCAACGCCAATGAAGATAATATCTCGCCTGAGCTTGTAATGGCATTCTTTAAATCAGCGAAAGTTGATGCAGTTATGACAATTAGTTTGCTGGAAGTTGATGATAGCAGGCGATATGTGCCGGGAACCGTTTTCTTCTTCCCCTATTATGGTACTTACACATTCTACGATCATTATGTAGAATACTATGATTATGTTTATGTACCCGGATTCTACGCCGGAGAGATGGATGTTTTTCTGGAAGCCAATCTGTTTGATTTTGAAACGGGTGACCTGGTCTGGTCGGCGCAAACCGAAACAATGGATCTTAACACTATTTCGGAAATTGCAAACAGTTATGCTGATATTTTGGTTGATGACTTGCTGAAAAGTAAAGTATTAATCTCTTCCATCAATAATTAATATTTTCGCCCACTCAATTCTTTAACGATGAACCACCATTTAACTGCAATCAAAAAGAGAATCCAAATCAACAGAAGATTGAGGGATCCATTTAAGATAGAGTTTATCGGCGACCAGTATCTTGACAATCCGGATCTTCAGCTGATCACTTATAACAAAAGTCAGTTTCAGGAAGTAAAAGATATTGACCTGTCGCATATTCCTGAATTTGATGAAAGGAAAAAAGTGTACTGGTTAAACGTTCATGGTATTCATGAATCAGAATTAATTAAAAATCTCGGCCTGAAGCATGGCATTGATCACCTGGTGCTGGAGGACATTCTTGATACTACGGAACGGCCGAAGATGCAGAATTATGACGATTATCTGTTCTTCACCATTAAGTCAATACTGCCGTTGGAAGGTAGCGAATTAGAAACAGAGCATATCAGTTTTATCCTCGGGAAAAACTATGTGTTGTCTTTCCAGGAACGTAAAAGTGATCATTTCGAACACATCCGCAACAGGATTCGCCAAAACCTGGGACTGGTAAGGGAACAGGGAACCGACTTTCTTTTGTACATGATGTTAGAGGCGATACTTGATAATTATTTCAGTACAATGGAAAACCTGGAAACTGAAATTTATGAATTGACCACCATGGATGAATCGGATCCCGATCCTGATATTGTTCGTCAGATCGAGAGATATAAAAAGCTGTTATACTACATTAAAAAGTCGCTGTTCCCTTTAAAAGAAGCTGTAGGTGGAATTGAAAAAGGAATGTTTGACCAGGTTACAAAGCAACACTTTAAATATTACAACGACCTGAAAGAGCAGGGGATGCAACTGCTTGAAAATATTGAAACCCTGAACATGCGTTTGGAGAGCGGACTAAACCTTTTTTATTCGTTACAAGGCCATAAAATGAACCAGATCATGAAGACGCTGACTGTGATCGCAACTATATTTATTCCACTTACTTTCGTAGCAGGCGTTTATGGCATGAACTTCAGAAACATGCCTGAGTTGGTCTGGGAATGGGGATACTTTTCTACCTGGGGAATCATGATCCTGATGGTCGTGGGCATGATGTTTTACTTTAAGAAAAAGAAGTGGTTTTAAGGATGGGGGGATAAAGGGTGCAATGGTTACAATGGTTACAATGGTTACAATGGTTACAATGGTTACAATGGTTGCAATGGTTGCAATGGTTGCAATGGTTGCAATGGTTGCAATGGTTGCAATGGTTGCAATTGTTTATACGCTTCAAGCGTCCACTTAGCGGGGATATGTGCTTACGTTATTATGACCAATCATTTGCATATGATTAGTCAAGCACAAGTCGGCCCGCGCCTTTTCCTCCGCTAAGCGCCAATTACGGGTATTAATCAGAATCTGTGGGAAATAGCTATATTTGGAAATAATTAATCTGAACTATAAGCAAAAAGCCATGAAAAAATTATTATTTATTTCACTTATGCTGGCTTTCGGGCTGACAGGTTTTTCACAAACAACCTGGACAGGATCTGTTGATACAGATTGGGCAACAGCAGGAAACTGGGACACGGACAAGGTACCTACTTTTTTTGATCATGTAACTATTCCAGACGAGCCAAACGACCCGGTAATTGGCTCAGGCACAACCGATGCGGTATGCCACAATTTAACAATTAATTCGAACGCTTCATTAACTGTAGATGGGAAACTTGCTTATCTTGGAGAGGTTACAGTTAATGGAACAATGACTGTTAATGGAGAGGTAAAAACAGCAGCCGTAAGCTCTGCAACAGGCAAAATCTGGATGGACCGCAACCTTGGCGCTTCACAAGTGGCAATAAGCAGCAACGATGCAGCCGCTTATGGCGATTGGTACCAGTGGGGGTAGGTCTACTGAAGGGCACCAAATTCGTGGAAGTGATCCTTATGGAGGTCCGGTTAATAGTTCTGAACCAACCACCGGTACTGGTTGGTATGGTAAATTTATCACTGTAGCCGACGTGACCCCCTGGAATTGGTTAACGACTCCTGAAAATGACCTATGGCAAGGAGGAACCAATGATAATAACCCATGCCCGGCTGGTTTTCGTTTGCCTAAAGAGGCAGAGTGGGCAGCTGAGGTTACGAGTTGGGGTGAAGGAAATCATAATGCATTAAGTGCTTTTAACTCACCATTAAAACTTGTTGTTGGTGGTTGGCGTTACCATCGAGATGGAAAAAAAGAAGAGGAAGGTTCAGGGGGCTATTACTGGAGTAGGACTACTGATGGGGTGGATAGTGATTATCTTGCCTTTCATGTTGATAATGCTTCAGAGCCAACTGATGGCCGCAGGGCAAACGGTTTTTCAGTTCGTTGTATAAAGGATTAGGGAATGGTTTCATGGCTGTTACTGAGCGACAAACAATACGAGCGCAACAATTGGATAAGAGAAAGCTCAGGTGGCTGCAAGTCAAGCGAAAAGTGTACATTTGCGTAGCGGATGAAGATCTGCATAAATAAATTATTTGAACACCTCAATAAATTAAATACCAGGAAAAAACATTTACTACTGCTCACACTTATACTTGGAATTACTGCGGCTACTTACGCCCAGGGCAATTGCCTTGAATTTGATGGGACCAATGATATTGTAATTGTCCAGAATTATCCAAAACCAACAAATAAAATTACAGTAGAAGCCTGGGCTTATGCCGAATCCCTGGCAAACTATGGTAGCGTTGCCATGAACTGGAATACCGGTACAAGGGGTCAATTCACAATGGGGTTGGGTGGGGGTGGTAACAAAAAAATGCATGTTAGTGTTACAGAAAGTGATGATGATAATATTCAACTTGAAGATCCGCAAAATTTCCCAATCGGGGTATGGGTACATTTGGCTTTGGTTGCTGATGGAAGCCTCATCCACTTTTATAAAAATGGGATAGAAATAGGTACTCCACTATCCTACGACGGCACATTAAAAACCAGTTTGGCTCCTTTTGGAATTGGTGCAAAACCAAATGGGGACGCAACTGATGGTATTGACAGCTGGTGGCATGGCAAAATTGATGACGTACGTATTTGGAATGTAGCGCGCACTGCAGATGAAATCAGGGAAAATATGTGCAAAGAGCTTATCGGAACTGAAACAGGCCTGGTTGCTTATTATAAATTAAACGAAAAAAACGGAACAAATGCAAATGATGAAACAGTGAATAACAATGATGGAACGCTTCACAATATGGCCGGCGATGAATGGGCACCCTCAACCGCCTTCAATACCTGGACAGGAACAACAGACACCGATTGGCATACCACAACAAACTGGAGCAGTGGTTTTGTTCCTGAGGCTACCGATAATGTTGGAATTGTAGATATTAGTAATCAACCTGCAACGGGCGCTGATGCTTCATGCAAAATCCTTAGCATCGGAACAGGTGCAACATTAACCGTATCGCCGTCAACCATCCTAACAGTATCTGGTAATATATTTGTATCCGGGACATTTGATGTGAAAGGAACTGTAAACCAACCATAGTCCTTTAATTTAAATGGTAATAAAAATCCCCGATGATTTCTTCATCGACAAAGAAGCCCATGTGAAGGACTGCAAGCCGAAACCCGCTGACTTGCCTTGAAGTCAGCGGATTGAAATAATCTTTCTGCAAAGTTTCCTGATCCGCTTAGCCCGGGGTGATTTTCCAACCGAAGGAGGGCAGACCCGCCTTCACTGCGTTATGGACGGGCGGTCAGGTGATATCCCAAACCAAAGAGAAAAGGAATTATAATTTGGAGTTCAAGCCTGCGCACAGGGGTTGCCCGTCAGATTGTGCCAAATGGGGTATTAATCAGAATCTGAGGGAAATAATTAATATGAACTATAAATGCAAATCAAGGGTTGGATAATTCAGTGATTTGCTGAATTTATTCAACCCACTTCGGGGTTAATTAAAGTCGAGTATTCTTTATCCCCGAGCTTCGCACGGTGTTATTCACATTATTGCCCTTCAGGCAATTAATCCTGAAAGGATTTAATTTGAATAACATCGGGTGAAACCCGAGGCAAATAAGTGCATTATGACAAGAACCCTGAAAAGGGTTCAACCCTTGATTCATATTATAAGCAAAAAACCATGAAAAAAACAGTAACCATTTTATTTTCAATCCTGATTTTTTCGGAACCGAAACCCTTGCACAAAAATCTTTAGTGGATCAAAAACTGAAGGAATATAAAATCCCCGATGCCAAGATGCTGGGACAGATAGTGGAAGTAAAGACAAACACGGTGTTTTACGACTATGAAAAGGTGAAGTGATTTGATTTCTATAAAATGAATTAGAATAAATAAAAATAAATCAAGAGTAGGAGCCTTGATAAACCCGCTGACTTGCCTTGAAGTCAGCGGATTGAAATTTTCTTTATGCAAAGTTTCCTGATCCGCTAAGTTCGAGACAACTTAGCGGGTCGGGCAACTTAGCGGTTCTCCCCGGGTTTTTATTCTCGAATCCACAGGCCTTTTTATTTAGCCACTAACAACACGAATATTTCTTCACCCAAATGAGTGAAGGGTAT
>JAUXBM010000203.1 GCA_030619415.1 Chlorobiota bacterium | reverse complement strand
GAATTATACGACATCACTTCTTTGATCATCGCCGGAGGTAACTGGTCAGCCATCTCGCGAAGTGATTCCAGTATCTTAGAAATAAAATTATCAAGTGGCTGCATTAAAAAAGCATCGGTCAAAACATCACGATAAAACAGTTCGGATGTTTTATTGACCAGGTTCACCCTGTTTTTATCATCTAATTTACCAGCTGGATCATTCAGTTGAGGGATAACAATTTGCAGCGGTATTTCGTAAGTTTTAAGGAAGTGCTTGATGATCGTCCGCTTTACATCGTCGGCAAGAAATTGGAAAATATTGATGTACTGCTCAAACGAAAAACTTTGCGATTGCAGGCTGTACTTTAGCATCAACAGGTTCGCATTAAAATTTTGGTTCGTAATACCATCCAGTTTGAGGCCTTCCTTAAAATACTCGAGAATAAAATAAATTTGGTTCAGTGTTTTGGCCGAGATATAATTCAGGTTGATCTGATCAACCATTTTTTCCATCAGCCGTGTGGCTACATTTTCCAGCCTGAAAGTTAGTCCGAGTGCTTCAAACTTTGGCTCACGATATACGCCGTACATCGACGGAATACCAATAGCAATGTGCCTTTTATGGTAAATATTTTCCCAGCTCTGGCTTTGATTCGGGTTAAAAATGACCTCTTTTAAACGCGTCATAAAAGCATAAACCAATTTCACCGATGTTTCGAAATCATCTGTCTCCAGTGCATTACTTAATTTCCTGATCTGTTTCTCTTCAATAAATGAAAAGCGGCGTATCAATTCAGTAATACTAACGGTCTCGAAAGAATATTTTTCTTTCAGAAAAGCGTAAAGCATCCTGATGTCTTTCAGTCGTTCTTTATCCCTTTCATTTCCTTCGGGTATATAGCTTAGCAATGCTTCAAATTCATTCTCGTCGAACGAGATGAGTTCATCGGGCGTACTGTTCGATAGTTTACACATAGTGACCACCATTTCGTGGATCGGGGCAAACCATTCGCTTCGCAGATCAACAGAATTATAAACATTTTCGGGCAAATCATCTTTCAACGCCTCCAGCTTGCCATCATACCAAAACCTGAAAACCTTTCGCGTTAAATCGATGAGCGTATTGTTGCTTTCGGTGTGCACTTGTTTCCTCAGGAAATGCACGAGCATATCCTTGCGATGGCTTATTTCATCCATCGTAGTGGTCACTTTTCGAATTTCACCTTCTGCACCTATTTCATTAAAATAGACCGGGAAAATTCGGGTAAGCTGTTTTACCTTTTTATAATAAGGAGAAATATTTGCGTTCAGTATTTTGGTAATCTCACGCTGGAAAAGGTCCGTATCGCTGATAAATATTCCGCCTAACTGAAGGTTTACAATAAGGGTAGAAAGGAGCCTTTCCATTTCTGATCCGGAATATTCGATAAGTTCAAGCCACACCCTGATATTTTTAATATGGTTGCTATTTACCGAAAGTTGCCAATCTTCATTTACGTAAACCATCCCCGGCGTTTCAAATCCAAAATCGATCAGCCTGTTTTCGAAATGATAAATCAGTGAGAAGTCACCTTCTTCTTTCAGGTCGATGATTTTTTTCCCCAACTTCAAAAACATGTCGAGAATTGAAGAGACGTGGTCGTCCCTGAGTCCTTCAGCAAAAACAAATATCTGGTCAACAAAAGCAATTAGTTCCTCTTTGTCGATCTCATCGATGGTGTTGACGAGCATTTTGTTCAACCTCCATATCAATCGCTCTTTGTGCAGATGCATGCCTTCGAGATGAAGCAGGTAAAAAATGAAATAAAATTTTTCGATGAAGGTGGGGAACAAATCAATGGTATCACTAAATTGATCGGCAACCTGGTCAAAATCGGGAATGTGTGTCACCAGGTGATCCCAATCGCTCTCTTCGCTTAAATGCTTGTGCAAACAGGCAAACCATTGTTGCCCTATTGAATCGGTAATCAATTTTCTGTCGACTGTTAAAATCGTCTTTTTCTCCTCAAGCCATTGCTCAATGTTCGACGAGGACTCCCAGTAATTGGCATTTTCGTTATAGACACTCCATGTAAGATCAAATACTTTTTTACCAAATGAGTCTGAATGTGCCAACTCTTTTAAATAGCGTTTGAAATACCTGCTCGCCAATATAAAACTATACGGATCTTTCTCAAAGCCCAAATGCATGGTTTCGCAGCAATAATTGATTGTATCGGTAAAATCTTGCTTTTCCTTATTCAACAGCTGTGTAAATTCCAAAACAGTCCGGATGACCATCAAATGGAGGTTCTTGTTTTTTTCTGATAGCAATAATGTACGCATCAGTTGTAAGGGTATCGCGAACGCTTTTTCAGCATCTTCTAAGCCGATGTAAAACCAAAAATCTGTTAACAAAATAACCCTTAGCTCCTCGGCAACAAATTTTCTGTTCGAAAAAGGATGCTGGAATTCAACAATGCAATCGTTTGCGCGTTTGTTAATTCCATAATATTTTTTTGAGAGGGCTATAAAGTCTTGAAAATCAGCAGGTATTTTTATGTCCTTATAACGGGTTTCCGCAAGATTCGCTTCAAGGGCTTTCGATATTAATTTTTTTTTCATACAGCTTTTAAGATGCGGGAGTTGTGCAATTATAATATTTACTTTTGTCGCGCGTCAAAATTAGATTGACACTAACAAATATACTGCTTCTCAGAATGCACATAGAAATAATAGGTTTAATAAAATCATAGAAAAATGACAAAAATTAAAATTGGAATTAACGGATTCGGACGTATCGGACGTAATGTTTTCAAACTCATTCTTGAGCGCGACAACTTCCAGGTAGTAGGTATTAATGACCTGACTGACACAAAAACACTTGCACATTTACTTAAATACGATTCAACACAAGGCCGGTTCAATGGCGAAATATCGTACAACGACAATAACCTGATTGTGAATGGTGTTGAGGTGCCTGTTTACGCCGAACGTATGCCGATTGAAATCCCCTGGGGCGACACACCTGATGTAGTTGTTGAGGCAACCGGCATTTTTCGTTCAAAAGAAAGTAACAAAGGTGGATATGGCGATCATTTAAAAAATGGTGCTAAAAAAGTAATTCTGACTGTTCCTTCAAAAGATGCCATCGACAGAATGATTGTTCTGGGCGTAAATGACAACGATCTTCAGGACGAAGACCAATGCGTTTCAAATGCATCATGTACAACCAATTGCCTTGCGCCGGTAGCCAAGGTGTTGAACGACCGTTTCGGTATCGAAAATGGATTTATGACGACCATCCATGCTTATACAAATGATCAGCGCATTTTGGATGCTCCACACTCTGACCTCAGAAGGGCCCGTTCAGCGGCTGTTTCTCAAATACCTACAACTACCGGAGCTGCCAAAGCAGTCGGAAAAGTTATTCCTGATTTGGCCGGCAAAATGGACGGTTTAGCAGTTCGCATACCTACGCCAACCGGTTCGTTGGTTGACCTCGTTGTTAACCTAAAAACAGAGGCTACCAAAGAAGAGATCAATGCTGCAATAAAAGAAGCTGCTGATGGTCCGATGAAAGGTATTCTTGAATACACCGAAGACCCGATCGTATCAGTGGACGTTATTCACAATCCGCACTCATCAATTTTTGATGCTCAGAGTACGATGGTCCTGGGTAAAACTGTAAAGATATTAACCTGGTACGATAACGAATGGGGTTACTCAGCACGCGTGGTGGATTTAATTGAATTGTTCAATCTCTAAAT
>JAUXBM010000197.1 GCA_030619415.1 Chlorobiota bacterium | reverse complement strand
GAAAAACTGGAAATGGCAGAGCAATCATGCCTTTACAGGTGTGGTTTTCGTTCATATTTATGAAGGAAAAGAACTGCTTACTATCCGCAAACTTATTTTTACCCACTGACAATGGCTGGGAAAATCCCTGAATATTTGGCTCTCCTTAAAGAGCTATATGAAAGCCATGCCAATCCTGATTTTGTGATCAATTTTATTATTGCTATTTGAATAAATTTGCGCCTCGCAATATGAAACAGATACGAAAGCAGGAATATTTGAATTACTTGGTCATTTTATTTTTAATGATTGCAGTTGGCGCTTGCTCGGAAGAACAAAAAGAACCTGAGCAAATTTTGGTTACGCCAAAAGTAAACCCGGCAATTTTTATTAATCTCGACAGCCTGGTCATTGTTGAGCGAGCAGCCGGTTTAGACAAACTTTTTTCCCGTTTACAAATACGCACCGGCTTTAATGGCAATGTTTTATATGCTGAAAAAGGCAGGATAGTATTTAAAAAAGCTTATGGATTTAAAGATGTGAGGCGAAAAAGGGATTCGCTGCAGCTGGATGATTCTTTCCAGTTGGCATCGGTTTCAAAAATGTTTTCGGCTTTTGCCATCATGATTTTGAAAAACGATGGAAAACTTAAATACGATGTTGACATTCGAACATATCTGCCTGAGTTTCCTTATGAAGATGTAACATGCCGATTGTTAATGAATCACAGGGCCGGTCTTCCGAGATATATGAGCCTGGCGCTGGATAAATGGCCGAATAAAAAAATACCGATGGACAATGATAATATGATGGAATTGTTTGTCGCACACCCGCCTGATAAATATTTCAAACCAGATGCAGGCTTTCATTATTGCAACACCAACTACGCTTTACTTGCGAATATTGTTGAAAAAGTATCGGGCCGGTATTTTGAGGACTTCGTCGATGAACGTATTTTTCAACCGCTGGGTATGGAGGATTCCTTTGTTTATAATATGAGGGGCGATTCAATTGTTCCGCTCTACATCGATGAAGGCGTGCCCGGATTCCATCAGCGGGGCTGGCGATGGCGCGAGATGACCAACGATTACCTGAATGGGGTTATGGGCGACAAAAATATTTACACTTCCGTTGAAGACTTGTATAAATTTGACAGGGCGCTCGATAATGCAATACTCATCCCTGATTCGGTGTTGCGGGAAGCTTTCATGCCTGGCAGCAAAAAATACTGGAGAAGGAAAAACAATTACGGATTTGGCTGGCGAATAAAAGATGGAATGGACAGCACAGCCTTTCATTTTGGATGGTGGAAAGGCTTCCGGACTTTTTACATCCGCGATATGCATCACGAAAAAACACTGATTGTTTTATCCAATACGGACAAAGGTCCCGGGTCTGCAAATTTTTGGAATATTATCGAATCAGATACTTTACAGCTTGGATCAAAAACAGACATTACCGGGCAATTGATGTCGAAAAATTGATTTTTGGAAAACCTGCACTTATAGAAAAAATAAGGTTACATTCCGGCAACAAGCTTAAAGCCTACACCGTGCACATTGATCAGCTCAACATCCGGATCTTCCTTCAGATACTTCCTTAATTTGGTAATATATACGTCCATCGACCGTGCATTGAAATAGCTGTCGTCGTACCAGATTTTATTGAGTGCTACAGAACGATCAAGCACATTATTCATATTCTGGCACAAAAGACGAAGAAGGTCGGCCTCTTTCGAAGTTAACTTCTGTTGTTTATCATTAACAGCCAATATCTGCCTTGTATGATCGAATTCATACTTTCCGAACTTGAAATGCGTGTCGGAGGATTTGTCTTTCTGTTTGATGGCTGCTCGCTTATGAATTGCTTTTATGCGTAGTAAAAGCTCTTCCATACTAAAGGGTTTGGTAAGGTAGTCATCAGCCCCGAGCTCAAATCCGTGAATTTTATCTTCCTGCATCGACTTTGCCGTCAGGAATAAAAATGGCATCCGTTTGTCCATTTTCCGTATTTCCTTGGCCAGGGTAAAGCCATCCATTACAGGCATCATAATATCAAAGATGCAAAAATCGAACTCGCCGCGTTTAAATGCTTCAAGTGCTTCTTTACCATCAATACACAGCGTAGTATTAAATCCTTTTGCTTCGAGGTAAGCCTTTAAAACACTTCCTAAATTCTTATCATCTTCTGCCAGTAATATTTTCGTTTTTGTTGCCATCGCTTTTTTATTTGGTGGGTAGTTCAATTGTAAATGTTGTTCCTTTACCCGGTTCTGAATCAACACTTATTTTTCCGTGGTGCATTTCCGTGGTTTCCTTCACGTAGTTCAATCCCAAACCGAAACCTTTGAAATCATGAAGATTCCCGGTGGGCACTCTGTATAATTTGTCAAAAATCTTTTTCTGATTAGAATGGACTATACCAATGCCATTATCCTGAACACGAATATATATATAACCGTTTTGATTAACCGTATTTATAACAATGTGCGGAACATTGATATTGTATTTTAGAGCATTATCGATGAGGTTGATCATCACATTTGTCAGGTGGATTCTGTCGCCATTCATCATTGGTTTGGTTGCCTTTAGCTGAAGTTCGATCATACCGCCCTTTTCCTCCGCATCAATTTTTTTGCTGTTCACAGCACTTTCGATAACCTCATGAATATTAACAGGCATAATCTTAAGGTTCAGCTGTCCTTTATCAATTAGTGCAGTTTGCAGTATTTGTTCAGCCATCAACCCAAGTCGCCGGTTTTCTTCACCAATCACCCCGATATAATTGTTATAAACGATTTCCGATTTTTGTATATCCTTGTCTTTCAACGCTTCACATGCCAGTGCGATGGTTGAGATGGGCGTTTTAAATTCGTGGGTCATATTGTTGATGAAATCGTTCTTCATCACCGAAAGGCGCTTTTGCCGGTTTATTATATAAATGCTGAATGAAAATGATATGATAATGACGATAAAAAGAAACACGGATATGCCGAGTAATTTCCACAATTGCCTGACGATGAAACTCTGTTCATTCGGAAAGTAGATCAACAACTTGTTTGGAAAAGTGAATAGTGTTCCGAGTGGTGAAAGGTCATAATAGTAACCTTCGTTTAAAAGCTCTTCCGGGTATTTTCCTGTTTTTTGGATGACCATCGAATTGGTGGCCGGACTGTAAATACCAAATTCGAACTTTGTATTTATTTTTTTTCCTTTGAGATTTTTGGAAATAAGCGAATCGATCAATGCTTTTTTGGAGTATAAAAAATTTCCATGATCCTGGTCGGTATAGTTAAACGAGAGTTCCCGTAAAACCTTGTTGGCCTGGTTGGTATGCCTTATCCAATCATCAAAATCGTTTTGCGAACCCCAATTGCCCACATTCATCATCAGGATGCGGTTCAAGGAGTCAAAGGTATCATAGAAGCCCTGGTTTTGCTGATAATACTTGCGTTGCCTGATCACACGATCCTGAAGCCGCATTTTATCAAGTTCGTAAACCACATTGTTCATCACCAGGTTTACATCCCTGAAGAAAACCGCTTGTTTCACCTTTACAGCATCTTTTATCCAGATCACCTGGATAATCATTAAGCCAACGGTAGATAAAGTAACCAGCAAAATGATCACACCGATTGTCCACTTCTTCATAAAACAAAAATAGAGTATCAAACAGTTGATTTTCAGCTTTTAACATTTATTAACACTTGTTAATTTTGCTTAACATTTTACTGTTGACAGATGAGATACTTTTGTCCCTGTAAGCTTAAGAGTAAATTGCAACTCCGATGAAGGCTAATGATTCGGAGAAATATTCTGCTTAATTTCATAATTGTTGGTTTTTGGTTAGCGGCTCTCCCAGAGCCGCTTTTTT
>JAUXBM010000155.1 GCA_030619415.1 Chlorobiota bacterium | reverse complement strand
TCCTGCAAGACGACTCCGGTGGGTCAATCCGTCAGCTGACGGATTTCCACCATCTCAATTACAGCATGCAATGAATATTTATTGCCGTTCATTGCTTCTCGGCACACTATGAAAAGTAAGCGATTTCGGAGCATGAACTTTCCTGTTTGCAAGAAAATTCAAATTAGCTACAAACCTTGATGCTACTATTATCCCGCTTATTTTTTATATACATTGTTGGCATTTCGTTGTTTATTCCTCAATATTTTTGATGTTGGAATCTTGTGTTTTTCCTAATTCTTTTGCATTCATTGAGGAAGTTACTTTTTTACCTGTTTTCTCTTCAATTTTTTAAATTTCTTGTATTCCTTAGTGTTAAATCCTGACCATGCTTTTGTGATTTCATTGGTAAGAATTGCATATTCCAATCCTTTTTTTACACCACGTAATTCCCATTCGTCTGTTAGTTCTTTTCGGACTTCAATACTTTTCAGTCGTTGGTTTATCCAATTTTTCGAATATCCTTTCTTTAGATATGTTTCCATTGCACGGTCAAATGCAAGTTCTGGATCCTCTGTTTCTTCGATTCTTTCATAGCCTACTTTAGCTAACCATACTTTAAAAGGTTCTGTTTTGGTGAAGGGATTGATTGTATTAGTCGTAATAACCGCTCCGTGTCAGCGACGTCAGTTAGTCGCATTTTGCCATCAATTGCTAATAATTTCAAACGGCTACAATTTGTAGCCACTTCACTTCCTTCTTTTTTCAGTCTGGTTTTCAAAACACTCCAATATTTTCTAGGGTTTTCACTTTCAGTTAGAACTCCAATGACATCAATAATGGAGAAATACCATTTTTCATTTTCATCGTTCCAGTGAACTCGAACTCGTTGGTCCTGAAATAATTTTATTGCATTTTCTTTTGTCATATCTTTTTTCGAAAAGTCAACCTCAAAATTAGTCAATCTTTTTTTGCTCAATAATTAGTTTAGGAAACGGATTTTCACAATGAATACCAACTCGTTACATGCCTACCAAAGATACCGAATAACACCCAGTTACTGTTTAAAATTGATCGTTTTCTTTTGGTTGTAGATTCTGTACCAAATTGCTCAAACCTTCCTGACCAACATCAACCCATCCCGAATGGAAAGCATCACCTGCTCAACCCTGTTGTCGTTTTTAATGTGGGTGTTGAAGGCTTTAATGCCCATGGTTTCTTTGTCCGATTTTGCATCATCCTCCAATACTTTCCCGCTCCAGATCACATTGTCGGCCAAAATAAAACCACCTTTTTTAAGCAGGGGTAAAACCGCTTCATAATAATCAACATATTGTTCTTTATCGGCATCGATAAAGACAAGGTCAAAACGATCATTCAATTTTGGAACGATCTCCAGAGCATCTCCAATCAACAACTCGATTTTATCAGAATAGCCTGATTTTTTAAAATAGTCGGCAATAAAATCCTCCAGTTCTTCATTCACCTCAATGGTGATGAGCTTGCCTTTTTCGGTCAGGCCGCCAGCCATAGCAATTGCTGAATACCCGGTAAATGTCCCGATTTCAAGTATTCTATCCGGTTTAATCATCCGGCTCACCATCTCTAAAAATTTGCCTTGCACCTGCCCCGAGAGCATTGTGGGATAAAAAGTCCTGAGGTTCGTATCCCTGTTGAGGTTTTTCATCAGCTCGCTTTCCGGCGATGTATGTTGCTCAACATAATGCTCCACATGCTCATTAATTATTTTCATTCCCTTGCTGTATAAATTAAAGAACTCATATTGTACGCTGTGAAAATTTCGTTGCTCACTTCCAGCATTTCGCCGGCCCCTATCGCCTCAATTTCCTGAATGATCTGATCCAATGATTTTACCGCTGATTCGTGAAGATGGTTTTTGGCAATACCAAGCATCTCGCTCAACCTCGATTCGAAACCAATGGCCAACTGACCAATAACCTGCTTTTTTGCCCTGTGCAATTGTACGCTACCCAATCGTTTATCCCTAAGCTTTTTCAATTCTCTAAAAGCCAGTTTTATGCTCCTGTCGATGTGGTTTTTATCAGAGCCGATGTAGATTGAAAATAAGCCGGTATCGGAGTAAGGCTGGTAGGATGCTTCGATGGTATAAGCCAGGCCGTATTTTTCGCGGATGGTAAGATTCAACCTTGAATTGAGTGCCGGGCCTCCCAACAAGTTTGTAACCAAAGCCAGGGCAAGTCTTTGCGGATGGGAGCGTGCATAGCCAATGTTGCCCAGCAAAGCATGCGTCAGGTAGGAATCTTTTTTTTCTGAAAGGTGGAGACTGGCATAATTCGAAAATTCTTTTCGCTCGTGAACCCGGGCCGAGTTTTTAATGTGTCCGTAATATTTCTGAACATACTTAATAAGTTTTCGAAATTCAATATTTCCAACAGAAGCAATAACCATCTGTCGGGTGCTGTAATTGTTTTTTACGAAACGGAAAATGTCGTTGCGCCTGATCTTTTTTACACTTTCAATGTTGCCAAGGATGTTTCTGCCTAAAGGATGGTTTCTGAATATGAGGTCTTCAAAGTCGTCATAAATCATTTCGGCAGGACTGTCATTGTATGAGTTGATCTCATCAATGATCACATCTTTTTCTTTGGCAATTTCTTTTTGTGGAAAAGTCGAACTAAAAGCTACATCGGCAAACAGTTCAAGCGACTGCTGGTAATAAGGGCTAAGAAAAGAGGCATAAATACAAGTTTCTTCCTTGGTGGTGAATGCATTGAGGTCGCCGCCTATATTTTCAATCCGGCTAAGCACATGATAGGCTTTTCTTTTTTTGGTTCCTTTAAATATCATGTGTTCGATAAAGTGGGCCATTCCACTTTCATTCTCCAGCTCATCCCTCGAACCGGTATTTACCATCAGCCCACAGTGAGAAACATTTCCGCTCACCCGCCTGTGGATGATCTTAATACCGTTCTCTAATATGTAATATTGATAAGCCAAAAGTCAGTATTTCAATTATTTAGTGTTCAAATATAGAAAGTTTTAGATTTGGTTGATATGGGATACGTTTCATTTAGTAATTTTGATATTGGATAGTTCACACAATTAGCATGAAACAATTTAACAAGCGCTCGCGTCATAACCTGGTATTGTTTATTTTATCCTTTATCTATGTCTTCTTGATCGGCTTATTCGAAAATTTTTTTGATCACCTAAACTATGTTTATTTTGCTGTATTGACCCTGATATTCTTTTTTTCTACTTTATCTGTAAATGACACAAGGGCCAAGTTTTTGTACCTACCGCTGATTATGGTGATTTTGACCTGGGTTTCCGAATTTTTTGATTTACGCTTCCTTTCAGAGGTTTCCATAATTGCCTCTGCAATATTTTTCTTTTACATCATTGTTTACCTGGTTATCAGGGTTGCATCAAGCAAAGAAGTAGGTGCACTGGAATTTCTGGAATCAATTAATGTTTATTTGTTGTTGGGCATTGCTGCTTCACTGGTTTTCTCCTTGGTTTACACCGCCAACCACGATGCTTACAATCCACCGGGTGAAATATTAAATTCACATGCCGATTTTATTTATTATAGTTTCGTAACCATGACGACTCTTGGCTATGGTGATATCACGCCTAAAGATTCGTTGGCTCGCTCCATTTCGATATTCTTCAGTGTAGCCGGGCAGTTATACCTCACCATGATCATCGCCATGCTTGTCGGAAAATACATTGGCCAGAAGACGCCTGATGACATGAAAGATTAATACTATTCAAATTCTTTAGGCACCCCGCAAATCATCACAAAAGGCTTATCAGTTGATTTATTTCGGTATTGGTGTTTTTCGCTGGGATCGACTAATGCAAAATCACCGCCTTTTAAGGGTTTTTCATTTCCATCCAAATCCACCAGGGCACCTTCCCCCTCAATGACATAGTTCATATGTTCGTAAGGATGTTGGTGATAAGGTGTAAATCCTCCCGGATCGATCGTGAAAACACGGTAAGAGTAAACCGGCGCTCCGTCAGCACTGGAGATTGGCATTTGTTTCCAGGCTTTTTCAGCCCCTTCCATATTCACCTTCTTTTTGGCTACTTCGTTGAGTGATATTGTTTTCATTTGTCCTGTTTTAATTGAATATTATCTTTCTTTGGAAATGATTTAATGATTGAATGCTTTAATGATTGAATGTTCGCGTGAAGTTTATTTAATTCTTCTGCTTAATTAACGCATTCGTTCATTTCCCCATTCTCCCATTCTCCTATTCTCCTATTCTCTCATTAAATCTCCTAACTACTTCTTCTCACTTTCCAACTCTTTGATAAATTGCTCATCCACAAATATCCAGAATAAAGGTTGCCAGCGTTCAGTTCCGGTTATATCAAATCTTCTTGCAATGGGAGCCACCCCCAACACTTTTTTTTCCATCGATAGGTTATCGGGATCAATTTGCCATTCTTCCAGAAACCTGATTTTCAAAATATCTTCTTTGCTGATGTTGTAAACGACCATTGTATCCCGCTCCGCATACGGGGGCTCTTCATCAATGAAAGTGTAGTAAGATGTGTCGGACAAAATTGAAGCCACTTCAAATTTAGTAAGTGGAGCGTAAAAATAATCGAATGCTTTGAACTTGCCCGAAACAGCTCCATCGATAATTATGTCGACCAGTTTTTCGCGCTGGGGTCCCGGAAGATTTTGTATCCACCAATCGTAATCAGGATTGGGGCTTTTGATGTTGTCATCGTATTGAATTTTATTTGCGATGATTTCCTTTTTGGATGGCTGGCATGAAGAGCCAATCAATAAAATTGCTGCCAACAGAAACAGGATTTGTGTTTTCATCATTGCTAGGGTTTTTTCAAATATATAAAATCAAAACGTTATTGAAGTACATTTGTTTTAATGAGAACAAACATGTACCAGAAACCCACAATGGTTATTGACAAGTCCAGGGTCGAAAATAATATCAATCAAATGCTTGAAAAAGCAAAAAAAAGCAATGTTATCTTCCGCCCCCATTTCAAAACCCACCAATC
>JAUXBM010000123.1 GCA_030619415.1 Chlorobiota bacterium | reverse complement strand
GTGAACCCGAAGGGACTCGAACCCCCAACCTCCTGATCCGTAGTCAGGTGCACTATCCAATTATGCTACGGGTCCCGATTTGGACGGCAAAAATACAATATTTATACTTTCTCCTGAAAAGGGAAGATGATTTTTTTTAGAGTGACTGAAGTACTTGGAGTGCCTAAAGTATTTGGAGTGACTGAAGTACTTTAGTTCACTTCACACTTTAGTCACTCCTACTCATACCTCAATGCCCTCGCGGGCACAATGCGTGTAATATAATGAGAAGGTGCAATCAGTATCATCAGACAAATTAGGAACGTGCCCAAATTCAACAAAACAAAATATATCCAGTTTAATTCAACAGGCACATAATCGACATAATAATTTTCGGGCGACAAGCGGATGAGTTGGAAATAATGCTGCACGTAATAAAATCCTATTCCAAGCCCATTGCCCCAGAGCATACCCCTGATAATAATATTACCGGCCTTGTATAAAAATATCTTCCTGATCGAGCTGTTATTTGCACCCATTGCTTTCAATACCCCGACCATATTTGTTCGCTCAATAATGAGAATCAGTAAGGTTGATATCATCGTTATTGCTGCAACAAGGATCAACAATGTTAATATGACGATTACGTTCATGTCGAGCAAATCAAGCCAATTGAAAATTTGCGGATACTCATCAAATACAGTCGATATGTTGAGGTTAAAAGGGAGTTCCCGGTATAATCCGTAGGCAAAATCGCGTAAGTTATCAGGATTTTTAACCATTAATTCAATACTACCGGCCTGGTCAACATCCCAATTATTTAATTTCTGGATGTGCTTTAAATCACCAATAACAAAGACGTTGTCAAATTCTTCGAGGCTGGTATTGTATATGCCAATCACCTTAAATTTCCGGCCCCGGGCCTGCGATTTTTCCCCTGCCACAAACCAGGTTCGCATGTCATCACCCAGTTCCAGTTCAAGCTTATCTGCCAATATCTGCGAGATCAGCACCTCATCTGTTTGTTCATACTCATTTATTGCCAGAAACCTTCCCTTAACCAAACTCCGGGTTAAAAACTGTTGATCGTAATCTGTTCCCACACCTTTGAAAACAATTCCCTGAATTTGATCATCCGTTTTTACAACGCCTGCTTTTTTTGCTGTCAATTGCAGATGTGTAATCCCGGGGTTGTTCCTTAATTTTTCAATAACGGCCTCGTCAACGTTTAAAGGCTGTTCTTCCAGGGATTCATTATTATCAAAAGGAACAATTTGCAAATGCGAGGCAAAA
This sequence comes from Chlorobiota bacterium, assembly GCA_030619415.1. Lineage (GTDB taxonomy): Bacteria > Bacteroidota > Bacteroidia > Bacteroidales > F082 > JAADID01. The sequence continues at coordinate 4,638 of JAUXBM010000123.1, read as the reverse complement.
CCTATAATTTTATCGCTGATTGAGTGTTTAAACCCAACAACAACAGCCACAGAAATTATCATCAACGCAAGGCCTAAAGCAATGCTGATGTATGATATCCTGGTTACCGGACGCGCGTAGTTATCCGATTTGTCGGGCGATATCCGCTTTGCGATATAATATTCAAAATTCAAATGCAAAAGTTTTGACAAATTTAGTAAAACCATATTTCCTGAAGTTAAGGAGCTTCCATATCCTTTTCATTTTATTGCTTGCTTGTTATACAGGATTTTCTCAACAAACCAAAGTTGAGCGAATATCCTTCTCCAAAATCAAAACGGGCTCACAAAATATGGATGGCTATCTGCCGATCATTACAGGAAAAAGAGTGGCTATTGTGACAAATCATGCTTCTCAAATTGGAAATACCCACCTAGTCGACTCCCTGCTGAAAAGGAAGGTAAACATTATAAAAATATTTAGTCCGGAACATGGTTTTCGGGGACAATCGGAAGCAGGGGAAATGGTAGGTAGTAATATCGATTCAAAAACCGGACTTCCTGTTATTTCACTGTACGGCAAGCATAAAAAACCCACTGCTGAAGACCTCGCTACCATTGACATTGTCCTTTTCGATTTACAGGATGTCGGCACCCGGTTTTATACCTACATTTCAACATTGACTTACGTGATGGAAGCTTGTGCGGAAAACAGTATTTCAGTAATCCTGCTCGACCGTCCGAACCCCAACGGATTTTATGTTGACGGGCCTGTACTTGAACCGGCATTTTCCTCTTTTGTCGGAATGCATCCTGTGCCTGTTGTTTATGGAATGACAATAGGGGAATATGCTTTAATGGTAAATGGTGAGAAATGGTTAATAAATGAGGTGCAATGTGATCTGCAGCTTATCCGGCTGGAAAACTATCAGCACAATATGCTTGTGACATTGCCGGTTAGCCCCTCTCCCAACCTGCCAAATTGGGAATCGATCTATTTATATCCATCCCTCTGTTTTTTTGAAGGCACCATTGTAAGTGAAGGCCGCGGCACAGATTATCCTTTCCAGATTTACGGACATCCTGACTTTCCTCACGGAAGTTTTTCATTTACACCGAGGAGTATAGAGGGAACTTCTGTAAATCCGAAATTAAAAGACGAACACTGTTTTGGTCAGAATTTAAGAGGCTATGCAAACAATTTCAGGCACAATGATCAGCAACTCAACCTAAGCTGGCTGATCAATTCATACCAATTGTTATCAGGAAAAAATGATTTTTTTATCAGTTATTTTGATACGCTGGCCGGAACTGACAAACTGAGGAAACAGATTGAAGCCGGTGCAACCGAAGAAGAAATCAGGGAAAGCTGGAAAGAGGATTTAAGGACTTTCAATAAGATTCGGGAAAAGTATCTTTTGTACGATTGATTCTGATGCTAATAAATTTTCAAAAAGCCTTCTACAACCAACCTTTTAATGATCGCCAGACGGGTTTCCTCTGGATAGATCGCCGGCAGATCGTTGGGCGTAAAATGCTTTTCATTCTGTAAAATAAAATCCATTGCCTGTTTCGCAGCAGCAGGCAAAGAGAAATATCCTGGCTGAATATTTTCGCCACCTGCCAATCCCGCTCCGGGATAGTACAAGTTTATCCTGTCTCCATCTTCGGAAAGGGCAAATGATTCAACAGCTTTCTCAACACGGGTTTCCGGAACAATTTGGTTCGCTTCATGAATGCCTTTCAAATGAAAACCAGGAAGTGGCTTAATGCCTGATACAAATTTTATATCCATTTTATTCTGAATCAGCTCACTCGTAGCAGCTTCTTTTTCGATATCCGCTATGTTTTTTAATAAACGCTTTCGTTGGGCTGCTGCAAATGTTCCTTCGGAATATTGAACACTTCTGCGGAAATCCGCATTGTTTTCGGTAGCAACTTCAAGCAATGATTTGTAATAATCGGCAGCCAAAGGTGGCCTGACGCCAATTGTAAGATGCAACGAATAAGTATCGGTTGTAAACGCGCTATGTACCTTACCCCGTGGGATATAAAGGACATTGTTTTTGGTTAAATGACAGCTCGTTTGCTTTTCGCCAAGTTTTTCCTGATCAATCAGATACATTTGCCGGTCGATGGGCAATTCGATTTCCTTCTGAAACAGCTCCCAATGTTTTTCACCATCTGTTTGTAATATGAATACGTCATGCGTATCAAAATGGGGTAAAAAACCATGTGACCCGGGTGGCGTTAAAAAAGCATTCACTGTTGTTTTTCCGTTGAACACTTTATCAATTGCCCTTGCATACCGGGCCGTATCAGTATCAATTTCATCAATGCCATTGAAAATGATTGTTGCCCCTTCATGGTATTTATCCAGGCAGGTACTGAACCAATCCTTTCCCTCGGTTTTTCTGTGCAACTCAATATTGTTGCCTTGATGGTTTAACTGAACTTTTTTGTCGAGCACTTCTTCAAAAGCCCATAAAAGGTTTTCGAATTTCACAAGATCGAAATCAAGTTTAACCGTTTCGCTTTCGAAGAAACAATCTTTCTTTTCAAAAATATCAGCCCAAAAAATGTTAGGACTAAGTGGATTTATGAGTTTTTCAAATTGGGGGGACCTGGCTTTTTCCATTGGCTTGCGGTAGGATTACCAAAAATAAAAAAAGCTGCCATTGGAAATGACAGCTTTCGTTGTAAAAACAAATATTTTTTAAAACATTTCTTTCGAGGCACTCAAACTCTTGGCTGCCCGCACCTTCAAATCTGCATCAGGAATCGTATGGGCATCATCCGGCCCAACCGGTAAATACAGATGAAGTTTTCCTTTTCCTTCTAAAATGATTTGAACGTCATTATTTGATGGAGGTGTCACGCCCCTCCTCCTAAGGTATTCATGAGGGTTCTTTTTCAATGTTGCCAATTCCGATCCGGTTTTATCTTTCCAGAGCTCTTTAACGATATCGGCCATTCTTTGTTTGTTATCTAATGTTGACATAGTGTAAAATTTTGGTTAAGAGTGGTAAATATTGATTATTCGCCACAAAACTAAACCTTCTGTTTATATGCATATGTTAATTTTTTCTTAAAACTTTAGAAATCAATGAAATTCCACCGTAATTTACAAACAGAAAGTAAGGGAAGTTCTAAAATTGCTGTTCAACCAGATGCCTTATTTTACGGTAAATGGAGTTGTATTTATTGGATAATTGAGAAGACAATTTATCGCTGATTGTTATATTATCTGAAATTTCTACCGTGATGATGTGAATCCTTTTTGGAAGATCGTAACCCAGTTTTCTTCCCAAAGCGATGGTGACGGGCAAAGATGAATCATGAAAGTTTTCGAGGTGCATTGTCGGCCGGTAGTCATCCAGGTCAAAGTCATTTACTGCACCCGGTTCACCGTTTACTGATTTAATTGTATCAAGAATCAGCAGGTTTTCGTATCCATCAATTTCATTGATCAGGTCAAGGCTGCCGGTTAATTCCGTGGTAAAATCTGTCCTTTCTTCAAATTCATTTTTAAGGTCATCGATGAGCATCAATACAATTCCTTCATCCGATAAAATTTCGCTTCCAATTCCCAGGATAAGGTTTTTCTTCATTTACTGATGGGCTTGGATTGATGATTCATAAACTTCATTAATGGCCGCTAATGCGCGAATGATTTTTATTTGTTAATTAGTAGCGAATTCGCGGCTTTTATTTTTTATAAAAGAAGTTAAAGCGCTTCAAGCATTGACTTCGTTAACAATTCATCGCCATGACGAATGGTTGCATGATAACAGCCTACCCTGTTGCACAGGCCCAGAATGCTTCCGTAATCAGCTTTGTTGTTTGTAAAAAAAGTGGTAAGATCGGCTCCGCATTCGCATTTGGTGTAATAGGGCAAAGCAATGTCGCATTCGGGACAGAAAATTTTCCAGATTTCGCCATCCTTCAAATCGACATCAATGGTAATTCTGCTTTTATTGCCAAGAACAGGCGTCAATGCTACTAGGCCTTCCTTATCGCTTCTTTTCACTTTAAAGACAAGTCCCTCGAACTCATTAAACATTACACGGCTGCTGATGAGGGAATGGCCATTCGGACAATAACATTCTTTTATGACAAGGATTTCTTCCTTTTGCAGGACTTTCTGATCCCTGAGCGGGTTGGGATAGATCATCATCCCTTTTTTATCAAATCTTTTCATGGCTCTTCGAAATTACGAAAAAAGGCTACTCAATGCAAATCACTAATCCAACCCCTTCGACCTGCCAGCATCTGATTACTCACTATCGTTCGTAATCAGGCAAGCTTGCAGGTCTGCCCCCGCCCAAAATCCAGTATCAAGGATCCAATAAGTTCTCAGTTTCTCAGAGTTCCCGGGCCCAGTCTCATAACATTATTGCCTCTCTCTCGTCAAGGTCTGAATGATCTCCCCTGATGGTTTCCTGATGTTGACGACCATGGGCATTTCACCGGTGCGGGCATGCGTTGCGCACGAGAAACAGGGATCGTATGCCCTGAAAGCCATTTCAATCATGTTCAGGATGCCATTTGTCACCTTTTCGTTTTTCTTTATCAAACCTTGTGCTGCTTTTTTGAGCGACATACAGATCGCTGCATTGTTGTTCGTCGTACCCACAATAATGTTTGCTTTGGTAACGAT
>JAUXBM010000090.1 GCA_030619415.1 Chlorobiota bacterium | reverse complement strand
GAAGTAGTTTATCATCGTAGCGGCTTCCTGTAAAAGTCTTTTTGTTTTTAACACTGTTGTAATCGAAGTCGATGGAGCAGTTATTCATCAGCCGTTCAGTATTTTCAATGATCTGCGAATACTGTTCAAAAGCCCGGCGGATGGTTTCGGGCGACAGGAATAGCTCATCCTGTCCTGCATACATCTCCGGTTTCAGGTGGCTCAGCAGCAGGTTATGGTCGATGGCACGGAGGTTCTTGTGGAGATACCAGGTTTTTTCGTCTTCAAAAGTCACCGGATGCTGAATCACCATTTTTGTAAAATCCCTTGCCGAATGCGAAATCAGTTTCCTGACCTGTGAAGGCTTTATGCCGATGAATTCGTTTTCTTTCAGCTTTCGTGAAAGCTTTTTCCCGAAAGGGTAGATTACGTTTACCTGGTTGAAATTAGGTGCCAGGGGTGTGTATTCTTTTTCTTTAAAATTAATAGCACTCAGGTATTCATTGAGTTCCCTGAAGCCTTCGTTGTTTTCAGCAATGCCGGTAAACAGCAGTTCGTCACCATTCCTGATTTCCATGCCACCAATGGGTTTGATGTTTTGCTCTCTGCAAGCTTTCACAAAATCAATCATCCCCGACGAATTGTTGATATCCGTCAGGGCCATAGCCTCCACCTTCCGGTGTTTGGCTGCTTCCACCAGTTTGTCCACGGGAAAGGTTCCGTAGCGGAGGCTGTAGTATGAGTGGGAGTTGAGGTGCATTCGGATTACGGGTTACGGAGTGTGAGGTATGGGGTTCGGGTTGCGAAGGAGTAAATTGTGTATCTTTGTTTTAAAATGCACACTCTTATGGATGCAGGTTTTCACGATATGATTTTTTCCAAACTGAATTTGTCGAAAGAACAGGTTCTTGATGAAATTGCTTTGCTCTCTGCTCACCAGAAGCTTTCTGAGTACACGATGGAAGTAGAGTTTTTCGAAGAGAAATATGGTAAAACCCTTGATTCTTTTGAAAAAAATCTCAAAAAAAAGAGTGCCTCCCTTTCCACGGAAAATGACTGGATGGCCTGGAAATTTGCCATCGAAGGAAAACAATACTGGATCAACCTTATACAGGCAACTCAAAAATGATCCTCGACCTGATTTCGAAGTATTCATCTTGATTTTTTTCTTTTTCTGTTATAAATCTCTATTCATCGATCACTAATGAGCAATGACTAATGACAATGGCTGACAGTTTCCACCACCAACTGCACCAATTGCAACTACCAAATGACAACTAATGACCAGTCGGCAAACAACCAATGGCCAATGACTAATGACCAATTTTATCCCGCACCTTTTCCTTAACCCCCACCGCCCTCCTTACCGCCGTCTTCCCAAACCGCAAACGGATGCTGTCCATGGCCTGGTAAAGGCTGGTTTGCTCGGGCGTATCTTCAAACAAATCAAGTTGTTGCGAGCCACCCACCAAATGACTGAACCGAACCCCAATCAGCCGGATGAGCATCCTCCTTTTGTATAATCGCTCAAACAACTCAAGTGCCGTTTCCATCAACACATGATCGAAAGAAGTGTAGGAAAGGCGTTTCTGCAAAGTGTGGGTGTCAAAGTTGGAGTAACGGATTTTTACCGTCAGGCAAGCTGTCAGTTTTTGCTTCTTCCTCAATTCAAAAGCAATCTTTTCCACCATGCTGATCAGGATGCCTTTTAGTTTTACCACATCAGTGGTGTCCTTATCAAAAGTTCGCTCGGTGCTGATCGACTTTCGTTCGGAGTAGGGGATCACAGGGGTAGGGTCGATGCCATTGGCTTTCTTCCAGACAACCAATCCATTCTTTCCCATCACTTGGGTAATCATCTCCGGCGGAATCATGCTCAGCGTACGGATGGTTGAAACACCCATCGATCGCAGTAAGCGGTAACTCTGTTTGCCAACCATCGGAATTTTGCGGATGGATAAAGGGAAAAGAAAGGGTTTTATCTTTTCTCCGGGGATGTACAATTCGCCATTGGGTTTAGCCTCGGTGGTAGCAATTTTCGAGACAGTTTTGTTTATCGAAAGTCCGAATGAGATGGGTAGTCCTGATTCTTTGATAATGCGCTCACGCAGTTCGTGGGTCCATTTCAGGCTACCGAAAAAACGATCCATCCCGGTAATGTCGAGGTAATGTTCATCAATGGAAGCCTTTTCGTAAAGTGGTGCCTTTTCGGCGATGATATCAGTTACCAATTTCGAATATTTGCTGTATTGTTCCGAGTCGCCGCGGATGACGATGGCGTCGCCACAAAGCTGCCGGGCCATCCGCATGGGCATGGCCGAGTGTACGCCAAACTGCCGTGCCTCGTAACTGCAGCCTGCCACTACCCCCCGGTCAGACATTCCGCCAATGATAACCGGCTTGCCAATCAGCGAGGAATTAACCAGCCTTTCCACCGAAACAAAGAAGGTATCGAGGTCGAGATGTACTATGGTTCTGTTTGTTTCTTGCATTTTTTCTTAAAAATATTTTGTCAGAATACTTGACATTTTAAAAATATATATTACTTTTGATTAGAATATGATCATTTATTTGATTACAATATAATCATTTTGTTTAGAAGTTACGGGGTTCGAGGTGAGGGTTGAGGTGAAAAACGTTGCAGGTTACGGGTTTCATGTTGCAGGTTAAGAATTAAATAAACTAAAGGATATACTATGAAGGCAAAAAGTTACAAAGACCTGGAGATATACCAGATGTCTTATCGACTAGCATTGGAAGTACATCAAATGAGCATGAAACTTCCCAAATATGAATTATATGAGCAGGGTAGTCAGATAAGAAGATCATCAAAAAGAATAAAAGATACTATTGCTGAAGGGTATGGAAGAAGAAGGTATAAAGATGAATTTATCCGGTTCCTGATTTTTGCTCATTCGTCAAACGATGAGACGCTTTCTCAGTTAAATATGATAAACGACATACACTTTGAAGGTAAAGGCCTAAATAAACTGATAGAGGAATATCAGACACTGAGTAAAAAAACAAACAGGTTCCTCAACTATGTTGAAAATAACTGGTTAACAAATAAATAACAACCATAAAACCTGCAACTTGAAACATGTAACATGAAACAGTCATGATATTTAATTCCAACATCAAAGTATTACGCAAACGGCGCGGCCGCACACAGGACGAGGTGGCTTTTACGCTGGAAATGAAACGACCCACATTGAGTGGTTATGAAAACGGAGTAGCACAACCAAATATGGATATGCTGATCAAATTCTCCGAATATTACGGCGTGGCCATCGACACCTTAATAAAGGTTGATTTGAGCGCACTGCCCGAAAGCCAGTTATCGCAACTGGAACGGGGCTACGACACCTTTATAAAAGGAAGTAACCTGCGGGTGCTGGCCACCACGGTTGGAGAGGACAACGAGGAAAATATTGAGTTAGTCAGCGAAAAGGCGAAAGCAGGTTATGCCACCGGTTTTGCCGATCCTGAGTACATCAGGGTGTTACCCACATTCAGGTTGCCGTTCCTGTCGAAGCAGAAAAAATACCGCGGTTTCCAGATCAGTGGCGATTCGATGTTACCTATCCCTGACGGTTCATACGTAACCGGTGAGTTTATCCAGGACTGGTCAACGATTCGCAATCACCATGCCTATATTTTACTGACGAGGGAAGAAGGCATTGTTTTTAAGGTAGTAGAGAACAAAGTGGACAAGGATGGAAAGTTAAGGCTCCATTCCTTAAACCCTATTTACGACCCTTTTGACATCCATGTAAATGACCTGAGAGAAGTTTGGAAGTTCGTAAATTATATGAGTTCTGAAGTACCCGAACCCAACAAAGAAAAAGATGCCCTCGCCGATGAAGTGGAAAAGCTGAAGAAAGAGGTAAGAGCCATCCAGATGACTTTGAATTTTAGGGAGCAGTAGGGTATTATACTTGCTATTACTTAATTAGATTACTACTAACCTTATACGCAAAGAGGTTACGGGATATCTTTGATTTCGTATCTGAACCTTATTTGTTAAAGAACAGCCAAAATACAATTATGTATCATTTTTACATGGCCTCAAATAATAAGATTGCTGTTAAAATTGCAAATGATATTATAAAGAAATATAGTTAGTAGAAATTATTTATGTCAAACATAGAATGGACAGAACTAACCTGGAATCCTACCACAGGTTGCACTAAAATATCTGATGGATGTGTATTTTGTTATGCGTATCCTCTTTCTCTTCGTTTAAAAGCGATGGGACTTGAAAAATATAAAAACGGGTTTAAATTAACGCTCCACCCTCAAGAACTAAACAAACCATTTACCTGGAAGAAACCAAAAGTAGTTTTTGTAAACTCAATGAGTGACTTATTTCATCATGAGGTACCTTTAGATTATATTGAAAGGGTATTTGAAGTGATGAACCAAACACCGCAGCATAATTATCAATTACTGACAAAGCGATCAGAAAGAGTTTTACAAATTGCAGAAAAACTAAACTGGACAAAAAATATTTGGCTTGGGGTATCGGTTGAAAATGAGAGGGTAACTCCTCGGATTAAAGACCTGATTGAAACTCCTGCATCTACAAAATTTCTGTCTTGCGAACCATTAATTGGTCCAATCAATTCTTTGGAGAAATACGTTGACAAACTGGATTGGATTATCGTGGGTGGTGAATCAGGTTCAGGAGCAAGGAGAATTGAAAAAAGTTGGGTTGATATAATTAAGAAAGTTTGTCTGTACCACCAGGTTCCTTTCTTTTTTAAACAATGGGGCAAAAAGAAATTCAATATCAACACGGATGATCCAACAATGAATACCTCCCACCCAGATTATGCAAAAGGTGGTTGCCAGTTAGACGGAAATGTTTTTCGTGAGATGCCAGTACTTCAACTCTAATGTACGCCATCATCGACATAGAAACGACCGGCCTCAGTCCGGCTGGGGAGAAGATCACCGAGATTGCCATTATTTTGCATGATGGAAAAAAGGTCGTTGGCGAGTTCGAAAGTCTTGTTAATCCTGAAAAGAAGATACCTTATCGGATTACCCAAATGACAGGCATTACCAACCAAATGGTTGTGGATGCTCCTAAGTTTTATGAGATAGCAAAACAGATAGTAGAACTGACTGAAGACAAAGTAATTGTAGGTCATAATGTAAATTTTGATTACGGTTTTCTAAGACATGAATTCAAGAGCCTGGGTTACGATTTTAAAAGCAAAACAATGGATACGGTCAGGCTAAGCCGTAAGCTAATTCCTGGTCGGAAGTCGTACAGTTTAGGAAAACTCTGTAATGATATCGGCATTGAAAACCATGCCCGTCACCGGGCTTCAGGAGATGCACTCGCCACTACCCGTTTGTTTGAAATGCTTTTGGAAATTGATGATCATCCTGAAAATATCAAAACCAATGGCGTGCAATCCCCGAGGAGCAAATCGTTGGTTGAGCATTTACCTAAAAAACCCGGCGTCTATTATTTTTATAACAATGATGGTGAGCTGATTTATGTGGGGAAATCCATAAACGTACACGATCGTGTACTTTCTCATTTAAACAATAATCTGCACAAGCGGGCACTTGAAATGAAAGATGCCATTGCAGCGGTCGATTTTAAATTAACGGGAAATGAACTCGTTGCCTTGTTATTGGAATCGGCTGAGATAAAAAAATATCAGCCATTTTACAACCATCAGCAGCGCCGGACTTTCTTTAATTACGGTTTGTATTCTTTTACGGATGACGATGGTTACATCAACCTTAAAATTACCCGCATTGTTGATCAGCTAACTCCTTTGTACACTTATAGCTCAATGCAGGAGGGACGAAATCATCTTTTCAATTTGGTAGAAAACTTTCAACTCTGTCAAAAGCTATGCGGATTGCATGAAACTACAGGTGCGTGTTTTCATTACCAAATCCATCAATGCAACGGTGCATGTCTTAAAGAGGAATCTTCTTCTGATTACAATTTACGTGTAAATGAATCTCTTGAAAACTACCATTTTGATCAGCAAAATTTATTTATTGTTGGGCAGGGTGGGGAAGAAGGCGAAAAATCAGTTGTGAAGATTGAGCATGGAAAATATATTGGATTTGGGTTTGTTGATGAGCAGTTGTTCAATGGAAATTTACATTGGCTCCATAAGTGTATTCAGCACCAACCTGATAATCGGGAAGTGCGTCAAATCATCAATTCACACTTGAAGCGGAAAACTGTTGAATCGATAATTACTTTTTAGCAATTTGCTTTAGTTTCTTTCTCTGCCTGAAAATTATCAAAAGTATGCCTGCTAGAACTAAGAGTACAACAGGTGCTAAAATCCGTGTTCTTGCAGCCCAGTTGATGTCTGCCCGTAATAATTTAGCATGCTCTGCATCTGAGTGTGGAACCATGTCAAGAATCTCCCCTGCAGTTGTAATCATAGTCAGTGCCGCATCACCGTTTGGCAAATCCTGGTGGCAGGAAATACACACACCAACTCTTTCCATGTGTTCGCGCATTTCCTGCGAAAGTGGTCCTGATAATGGCCAATGATGACCAACGGTTTGAAGTTGTATTCCATCTCTTGTCACCACTTGTGACAAATCCATTGGCAGGTTAGGAATAGCTGTCATTTGTGGCCGGCTTTTCTGACTAAGGTTTTCACCTTCGGCAGTTTTCAAATCAATAAACCTGTCTTTGTTGTAACCGGTCATAAATTTTCCATCCCCAATTCCGTAGCCAAGTGTTTTGGGATTAGCATGGCAGGAGACACAATCCCGTGCTTTAGCAGTTGTAGTGTGTGGAACGGCAGGTGTCATATCAATTCCGCGCTGGCCTTCATGTCCACTATTTTCCAACCCACCTTCTGTATTCCAGATTTTGTTTAAAACAAGCGTATTCCCGTCAGGGCCAATAACTGTAGTAATTTGCTGACAGCCTGTGGTTATGGGTGTTACACGTCCTTCTCCGTTAATTCCCAAAACAGGGTCTTCCCAAATAACCTGTGTTCTTCCTTCCCGGGCCTTTCCGGGCATCGATACATCTTCACCCGTACTTTCCGCAGTTTCGCCGTTTGCAAAATGTTTTTTACCTGAAGCAATCCAGTCAGTTGAACGTACGGCATCAGAGTAATCAACCTGAACATGACACCCATAACATTGAGGTACCCAAGTGGAATGACAGGTATAACATTCCATTTTTTCCATATGCTCTTTAACCTG
>JAUXBM010000201.1 GCA_030619415.1 Chlorobiota bacterium | reverse complement strand
AGAAAATCTATTATGAGCTACAATTACTGCAAAATATAACACTCCGTTAGATTTTGAAGCCTCACCATAGCGGTGCTATGCTTTCGTTTCAAAACCTTATATTTTATTGTACTTGTAACTCTCATTACGAAGTTCTATTACATAATCCGGGATAATCCATAACTTTATCGGATAATTCGATATTGAACTACAAAGCATTTTTATGAATTCGCCGGAACTGGAAACAGCAGAGCAAATATATTTCTATCCATCAAATATCTGAAGAAATCAGGAGGCCGTATTTTTTGTTGTTTGAGGATTAATTGCTTCTGTATCAGGATAGCTCTCTGTTTCAAGCGTCCTTGAAGCAGGATTTGAGACCTTTGCAAAACACACTATTTTGTCCTCCTGAACGTAGTGAAGGATCTTTACATAGCTGAAATTCAGAACGTAAGGATTCTTCACTACGTTCAGAAAGACAGTTTAAAGATTTTGCAAAGGTCTCGATTTCAGACAATGATCGGTCAGCTAAATACCAGGAATCAATGCATCCGGCAGATCATAATCAACTTCCTGGAGGAATTGCACAGATTTTTCAATTTCATCGTGCATCACAATATCTTCTTCGATGAATGGAACGCATTCGCGGTATTGTTTAATAAATGATTCCAGAAATGGGGAAGACTTTTTAGGCCTTCTGAAATCAATTGCCTGAGCAGCATTGAATAGCTCGATAGCAAGAATCCGTTCCAGGTTATTCACTACTTTGAAACCCTTGGTTGCCGAGTTAGCCCCCATGCTCACATGGTCTTCCTGTCCTTGGGAGGATTCGATGGAATCAACCGAGGAGGGTGTACAAAGCTGCTTGTTCTGATTGACAATTGAGGCAGCCGTATATTGTGGTATCATGAAGCCGGAATTTAAACCGGGATTGGCAACAAGGAAAGGAGGGAGTCCTCTTTTTCCATGAAGCAATTGATAGGTTCTGCGTTCGGAGATATTTCCCCATTCGGCAGCTGCAATCGCCATTGTATCGAGTGCAATCGCCAATGGCTGACCATGAAAATTGCCCCCTGAAACAATGATGTCTTTATCAGGAAAAATAGTAGGGTTGTCCGTCACCGCGTTTATCTCTGCCGAAAAAACGGACGCTACATAATTGATCGTGTCTTTTGATGCGCCGTGTACTTGAGGAATACACCTGAAAGAGTATGGATCCTGGACATGCTCTTTGTATTGCGACATCAGCTCACTGTCTTCCAGCAACATCCTGAACCGATCGGCGGTTTGAATCTGTCCTTTGTGCGGTCTTATTTGATGGAGTTCGTCCATAAAAGGCTCAATTCTGCCATCAAATGCATCCAATGAGATCGACCCGATTATGTCGGCCAATTCTGATAAGCGGAAAATCTTTAACAAGGAGATAACACCAAAGGCCCCCATAAACTGTGTTCCATTCAAAAGCGCCAAACCTTCTTTGGATTGAAGCTGAACAGATTCCCAGCCAAGAACCTTCAAAACATCTGATGATTTCTCTTTTTTGCCTTTATAATACACTTCTCCTAAACCAATCAACGGAAGTGAAAGATGAGCCAATGGAGCCAAGTCACCAGAAGCACCCAGCGAACCGAGCTCATAAACGACAGGGACAATATCATTATTAAAGAAATCGACCAGTCGTTGTACGGTAATTAATTGTACACCTGAGTGCCCGTAGGATAACGACTGAACTTTTAATAAGATCATTAGTTTAACAACCTCAACAGGGACTTCATCACCAATACCGCATGCATGTGATTTCACCAGGTTTTCCTGCAACTTCCCAAGGTCTTGCTTCGATATCTGCGTATGATATAGCGCGCCAAAACCTGTATTAATTCCATAAATCGGTTCGTGTTTGCCGGCGATTTTCTTATCGAGATAATCCCTGCATTTAACGATCCTTTGCTGTGCCTCCTCTGACAATGCAATCTTTTTACCATGCTTTATGATATCAAAAATGGCTTTAAATGTCAGTTTCTCAAGGCCGATGAAATAGGTGTTTTCAGACATGACAGTTCGAATTAAGCGTTGATATTTTCGATAAGTTCAGGTAAAGATGCGGTGATTTGATCGCCCGTCTGCATGTTTTTTAGGGTATATTTACCGGTTTCCATTTCTTGTTCCCCGATCAGTAAAACAAATTTCACCGATTTTTTATCGGCATAACTCATTTGCTTTTTCATCTTAACAGCATCAGGATACAGTTCAGCCCGGATTCCGGCTTCCTGTAAATCCTCGACGACTTTCAGCGAATAGGCAGCTTCCTTTTCCCCGAAATTTACCAGCATGATTTCGCTGGAATGCAATACCTCATCAGGAAACAGGGAAAGTTCATTCATCACATCGTAAATTCTGTCGGCGCCAAAAGAAACCCCGACCCCTGATACATCCGGCAAACCAAACACGCCCGTTAGGTTATCATATCGACCACCTCCACAAACGCTGCCAATTTTGACATCCTTTGCCAGCACCTCCACAATGGTACCTGTGTAATAGTTCAGTCCCCGGGCCAGTGATGGGTCAAATTCAAGTGCCGATTCAATATTCAGTTTATCGAAGTAAGCCAGCACGGTTTTCATTTCCGCAATTCCGGCAGAGCCATCATTCGTATTTCCAATTAATTTTTCAAGACTATCCAACTTCTGAATATTATTGCCCGTCAACTCAATTATCGGCAAAACCTGATCGATCTGTTCCTTCGACAAGCCCCTTTGAAGCAATTCATCAACTACTTTATCAAGTCCTATTTTATCCAGTTTATCGATGGCGGTTGTAATATCAGTCAATTTTTCGGGTGCTTTGATCAATCCGGCAATACCGCTGAGGATTTTTCGGTTGCTCAACCTGATCTGCACATTTACACCAAGTTTCTTAAAGATCGCATCAATCACCCTGATTAATTCCACCTCGTTGAGGAGAGAACCGGAGCCAATAACATCTACATCACACTGAAAAAACTCGCGGTAGCGACCCTTTTGGGGACGGTCGGCCCTCCATACCGGCTGCATTTGATACCGCTTGAACGGAAAAGTAATTTCGTTTCGGTGCTGGACAACATAACGGGCGAAAGGGACAGTAAGGTCGTATCGCAATCCTTTTTCCGAAATTGTTGTTGTGATTTTTGACAGGTTTTTTTCGTCAATATCTTCCTGCCTGACACCGCCAAGGAAATCGCCCGAATTCAAAATTTTAAAAAGTAACCTGTCTCCTTCTTCACCGGATTTTCCCATCAAGGTGGATAGGTTTTCCATTGCCGGTGTTTCAATAGGCTGATAACCATAATTTTGGAACACCCCTCTTATGGTATCGAAAATATAGTTTCTTCTTGCCATTTCGATGGGCGAAAAATCGCGTGTACCTTTTGGGATGGATGGTTTTTGTGCCATTTTATTCAGATTTTTTTTGGCTTTATCTAAGAAGCTGTCTAAAATTCATCCATCAGTTTTATTATGTGTCTTTTTTGCCATCTCATCGTTATTTTTTCGGCCCGTAGCCCTGCTATGCGTCTCAAAAATGCCTCGATCTGACAAAAAATACATTATAATAAATTCTAAAAACGAAATTTAGACAGCTTCTAAGCGGGCAAAAGTACGAATTTGTTCGAAGAGACTCAAGAAACAAGAGCCAAGAACCAAGAGCCAAGATGTCAATTGTCAATGCCTAAATAACGTTGACCGTTTTCACTCTACTTTTTCCTGGTTTTTGTGTTTTTAATTCCAAAGTGATATTTGATTCGGAGGTTTGTTGTCCATTACAAATGTAACTCTT
>JAUXBM010000062.1 GCA_030619415.1 Chlorobiota bacterium | reverse complement strand
GTTGAATATGTTAATGACCAATATGAAGCATTGATTGATGCTGATGGCCTGTTAATAATTACTGAATGGCCCGAATTTAAATTCCCTAATTTCAAGATCATCAAAAAGCTGATGAAGAGAAATGTTATTTTTGATGGACGCAACGTTTACGAAGCGAAAGACATGAAAGAAGAAGGTTTCGATTATTTGGGTATCGGGATCGGGGTTAACCGGTGAATAAAATGTTAAACTAATTATTTATGAAACGTATCCTCGTTACGGGTGGCGCCGGGTTTATTGGCTCACATTTGTGTGAAAAATTGCTTAATGAGGGCAATGAAGTCATCTCTCTCGATAATTATTTTACCGGTTCAAAGTCGAACATTGTTCATTTGATGGACAATCCTTTTTTTGAGGTGATACGCCACGATGTAACAATGCCATTCTTTATCGAAGTTGATGAAATCTATAACCTTGCTTGCCCGGCCTCCCCTATTCATTACCAATACAATCCTATCAAAACCGTTAAAACTTCGGTGATGGGAGCCATCAATATGCTGGGTCTAGCCAAGCGCATTAAGGCGAAAATATTGCAGGCCTCAACCAGTGAAGTTTATGGTGATCCGCAAATCCATCCACAAAAAGAAGATTACTGGGGGCATGTGAATCCGATCGGGACAAGGGCATGTTATGATGAAGGTAAACGGGTAGCCGAAACATTGTTCATGAACTATCATCAGCAGAATAATGTAAAAATAAAGATTGCGAGGATATTCAACACTTATGGCCCACGCATGCATCCAAATGATGGTCGTGTGGTATCTAATTTTATTGTCCAGACACTAAACCAAAAGGATATCACCATTTATGGTGACGGGCAACAAACCCGTAGTTTCCAGTATATCGACGATCTTTTAGCAGGCTTAATAAACCTGATGGAGACTGGAGATGATTTTATCGGTCCGGTAAACATTGGTAATCCAACAGAATTTACAATCCTAGAATTGGCGGAAAAAGTGATTGCTATGACAGGTAGTAAATCAAATATCATTTATAAACCCCTGCCCGAAGACGACCCGCTGCAAAGAAAACCAGATATCAGTCTTGCCAAAAAAGAGCTAAACTGGGAACCTCATGTAGAACTGGATGAAGGATTAGGCAAAACAATTAACTATTTCGATAAACTGTTGAGTAAATCATGAAACAAATCCTGGTCACCGGCAGCAAGGGTCAGCTCGGATCTGAAATCATGGATCTGATAAACCATTACCCTGAATTCCAATTTCTTTTCACTGATGTTGAAGAACTCGATATTTCAGATCATCAACAAGTTGAAGAATTCTTTCAAAATCAAAACATCGATCATTGTATTAATTGTGCCGCTTATACTGCTGTTGACCTGGCTGAGGATGATCGTGAAATGGCAATGCGGCTAAACTATCTTGCAATTGAAAACCTTTCCAAAGTCTGCAAAATACATGAAACCCTTCTTGTTCATCTTTCAACAGATTATGTGTTTGACGGCACCAATCACAAACCATACACCGAAACAGACAAACCTTCACCGAATTCAGTTTATGGACTTTCCAAACTGAAAGGAGAGCAAGCTGTTTTGGATTTTGCGGGGAGTGCAATTATTTTTCGCACATCCTGGCTTTATTCAGGATACGGAAATAATTTTGTCAAAACGATCTTACGACTCGCCTCCGAACGCAATGAACTAAATGTTGTAAATGATCAGGTTGGCACACCGACCTATGCCTCAGATCTTGCAAAAGCCATCCTCGACATCCTCAAATCACCTGATAGATCAAACGGAATCGGTATTTATAATTATAGCAATGAAGGGGTAATTAGCTGGTACGATTTTGCGAAAGCCATTGTTGAGATAAGTGGCCTTGACTGTGAGGTACTTCCCATTGAATCAAAAGATTACCCAACCAAAGCGAACAGACCTTTTTATAGTGTATTAAATAAATCGAAGATTAAATCAGTATATAACATTCAAATTCCTTATTGGCTTGATAGTTTGAAAAAAGCCATCAAAGTATTGCAGGCTACTTAAAATAAATTTTCAGCGCAAACCATAAAAATTAAACCATGAATAGTCAAATCGATCCTGAAGTACAAGCAAAAGTCAATCAATGGCTGAATGGCAGTTATGATGAAAATACGAAGCAAACCATCAGGGATATGATGGAAAAAGATCCCACGGAACTCATAGATTCATTTTACCGTGACCTTGAATTCGGGACCGGCGGATTACGCGGGATTATGGGAGTAGGATCCAATAGGATGAACAAATATACTGTTGGTGCGGCTACACAGGGTTATGCCAATTACCTGAAAAAATGTTTTCAGGAAGTCGATCAAATTAAAGTTGCTATCGCTCACGATCCCCGCAACAACAGCCCGCTTTTCGCGAAGATCTCAGCAGATATTTTTTCGGCAAATGGTTTCAAAGTGTATTTGTTTGACGATCTAAGGCCTACGCCAGAATTATCGTTCGCCATTCGTTATTTTGGTTGCCAGGGAGGGATTGTAATTACAGCTTCCCACAATCCAAAAGAGTACAATGGTTATAAAGCTTACTGGGATGACGGAGCACAGATGATTCCCCCGCACGATAAAAATGTGATAACCGAAGTCAGTAAAATCACTGACGTCAGTGAGATACGGTTTGATGGTAATCCGGATTTGATAGAACTTATCGGCGAAGAAATTGATAAAATATACATCCAAAAACTGAAATCCTTGTCTTTGTCTCCTGACATCATTGCTCGTCAAAAGGATTTTAAAATCGTTTACACTCCCATTCATGGTACTGGTGTTAAACTGGTGCCAATGGCGCTAAAAGCCTTTGGGTTTGAAGAAATTTACGGTGTT
Source organism: Chlorobiota bacterium (assembly GCA_030619415.1). Taxonomy (GTDB): domain Bacteria; phylum Bacteroidota; class Bacteroidia; order Bacteroidales; family F082; genus JAADID01. Next base: position 5,663 of record JAUXBM010000062.1, on the reverse strand, counting down.
AAGGAGCAGGATGTTGTAGATGGCAACTTCCCCACTGTAATCTCCCCCAACCCCGAAGAGTCCCCTGCCCTTAAAATGGCCATCGAAAAAGCATTGAAAATTGACGCAGACCTTGTTATGGCAACTGATCCTGATGCTGATCGCGTAGGGATCGCGGTACGCAAAGGTGAGGGATTTGTTCTTTTGAATGGCAATCAGACTGCCGCTATTCTTATGTATTATTTGCTTAGAATGTGGAAAGAGAATGGGAAAATAACAGGCAAGGAGTTTATGGTAAAAACGATTGTCACTACCGAACTTTTAAACGATATCGCTGATAAATATTCTGTGGAGTATTTCGACGTATTAACCGGCTTTAAATGGATTGCTGATTTAATAAGGAAATACGAAGGAGAAAAAACGTTTATTGGTGGTGGCGAAGAAAGTTATGGTTATATGATTGGTGATTTCGTGAGAGACAAAGACGCCGTTGCATCCTGCGCAATGATCGCTGAAACTGCTGCCTGGGGCAAAGAAAACGGACTCGGACTGTATGATTTACTGATTGATATTTACAAAGAATTTGACTTATACAAAGAGCATCTTATTTCCATCGTCCGCAAAGGCAAAACAGGCGCAGAAGAAATACAGGCGATGATGGATAATTTCAGAAAGAATCCTCCCAAAGTGCTTGGCGGTTCACCACTTGTTGTGATTAAAGATTATTTATCGAGTGAAGAGTTGAATATTTCAACAGGTGAAAAGAGTCCAATATTTCTTCCTAAATCAAATGTACTTCAGTACTTTACCGAAGATGGTAGCAAAATAAGTGTTCGCCCGTCTGGAACAGAACCAAAGATTAAATTTTATTTTGGCGTAAAAGCCCCGTTGGATGAAAAGGAGCAATTTGAAAATGTTGACACCCAACTGGGAGCAAAAATTGAGGAAATAATAAAAGATCTGGATCTATAATTCGATGGTGGTAAAAGCTCATTGATTACTCAACATCTTCATCATCCCCATCAAGGCTTTTATTGTACATTTTCATCGCCTTTAAACTCATTCCAACACTCGAGAAACCGCCATCGTGGAAGAGGTTCTGCATGGTTACTTTTTTTGTAAGGTCTGAGAAAAGCACGATGCAATAATCGGCACATTCATCGGCACCTGCATTTCCCAATGGCGACATTCTACCGGTAAAATCCATCAAAGCCTTCATCCCTTTCACTCCCGATCCGGCAGTAGTATAAGTAGGTGATTGGGAAATGGTATTCACCCTGATCTTTTTCTCACGACCATAAATATAACCGAAGCTGCGTGCGATAGATTCGAGCAATGCTTTGGCATCACCCATATCATTGTATCCGTATAGAATACGTTGTGCAGCAATATATGACAATGCTACCACCGAGCCCCACTCGTTAATCGCATCCAGTTTATAGGCTACTTGAAGTATTTTATGGAAAGAAATAGAAGATATATCAAGCGTCTTCTTCAGGTAATTATAATCGAGGTCGTTATAAACCCGCTTCTTTCTTACATTTAGCGACATACCAATCGAGTGCAAAACAAAATCAACTTTACCACCAAGCACTTCCATTGATCGCTCAAATACATTGGTCAAATCATCAACGCTGGTTGCATCAGCAGGAATAACTTCAGCTTCACACTTTTCGGCTAATTCATCGATTTGCCCAAAGCGCAATGCTGTTGGCGTGTTGGAAAGTGTAAAACGTGCACCTTCTTCGTATGCTCTTTCTGCTACTTTCCAGGCAATCGACTTATTATCAAGCGCGCCGAAAATAATACCCTTTTTTCCTTCCAATAAATGATATGCCATAGGTCATGATTATTTAGAATGATTTTAATTCACAAAGATAAAAATTTAGAATAATGAGCCAAGAATCAGAGACTCGATACTCAAGACTCAATACTCAAAAGTTCCCTTGCTGTTGTCTTGGCTGCTTTGGTCACTTTTTCATCGCTGAGAAGTTTCGCGATTTCATCAACCCTTTCATTATCACTTAATAAACTGATCATCGTTATCGTTCGGCCATTATCAGTCGTTTTGTAGACTTTGTAATGATGCGCTGCTTTAGCTGCAATTTGAGGAAGATGACTGATCGCAATCAGTTGATGGTGAGCAGACATACTTTTAAGAATATTCCCAACTTTCCCAGCTGTTTCGCCAGATACACCCGCATCGATTTCATCAAAAACAACGGTTGGCAATACATTTTCTTTATTTATCAGCGACTTGATGGCCAGCATAAGACGCGATTTCTCGCCTCCTGATGCAACGTGACCAATTTCTTTGGATGTCACTCCTTTGTTGGCACTAAACATAAACCTTACTTTGCTCTTTCCTGTTGGGGTTAATTCATCCAATTTCTGTACAACAACCTGAAAGGCAGCATCTTTCATTCCCAGTAGCACCAAAAGGTTTAAGATTGAAGATGCCAATACAGGGGCATCCTTCGCCCTTAACTTGTTCAACTCATCGGCAACAGTATTTGCTTTTGCTTTTGCTTCTTTTCGTTTTTCGGTTAGCTCAAAAATTTGATTTTCGTTTAGGGTAATGCCATTCAGTTTTGTCAGATAATCTTCCTGCAAGGCTAACAATTCTTCCACTGATGTTACATGGTGCTTTTGCTGTAATCTGTAGAAAGCACCAAGTCGTTCCGTAACCTCTTGCAATTCATCCGGATATAGTTCAGTTTGCCCAGCCAACTGCCTGATTTCGGTGGCGATATCATCAATCTCAATAGTCGCTGACTCAAGTCTTTTGACTAACTCAGCAAATCCGGAATGGTAATCCATTATTCTTGACAAACTGTCCCTTACCAACCCCAGCTTATCCGTAATCGACTGATCATTATCCGATAAAAGCTGGTTTGCAAATTCAACTCCTTGTGCAACTTCTTCAGCATGAGACAATAATTTTTCTCTTTCAATCAAAATTTCGAATTCGCCTCCCTTTAAATCAACCGCTTCTAGCTCCTCATATTGAAAACGATAGTAATCTTCATCTCTTTTTGCTTTTTCGTTGGATGAGGTAATTCGCAATAATGCTGCCGTAAGTTCCCGGTATTGATTAAATAATTTCCTGTATTCGTTAAGTATTTTGGGTTTATTTACGTGGTCATCAAGCACTTCCAGCTGGAATTGCGCTTGTCCCAATTCCAGTGTCTGATTCTGCGAGTGGATATCAACCAGCTTTTCTCCCAGAATTTTTAACATATCAAGTTTTACAGGTGTATCATTCACAAATGCCCTCGATTTTCCAGACGGAACAATTTCTCTTCGGATGATGGTAAAATCCTCATAATCCAGATCATTCTCCGAGAAAAAATGCAACAGATTGAGCCTGGAAATATCAAAAACCCCTTCTACAATACACTTCTTTTTACCATCATTCAATACACTGAGGTCAGCTCTTTTTCCAATCAACAACGACAGTGCACCCAGTAAGATTGATTTACCAGCACCTGTTTCGCCCGTGATAACAGTAAAACCTTTTGACAAACCAATGTTAAGCTCATCGATGAGTGCATAATTTTGTATGGATAGAGAATGCAACATGCATAAAAATTAATGAAAACAAAATTATAAAAAGAGAACGGCAAACAACGGCTGAAATAACTTTATTTCATCACCTCTTCGTACCGGTTGCCATTTGATGGATCAACTTCTTTCATAATGTTGATCATTGAAGTTTTTTCGCTGGGTGTAGCTTCTGAAAATATACTGATGATTTCCTGTCGTTTTGCCTCCAAAATGATCTGCAGGTAGTATAGCCCAGGCCGTTTTGAATACACAGCCTCAAGGTTGTCAAGCGAAGCTAGGATTACTTTTCTGCCTGCGTCAACTTTTTCGGCCATGATATCGAGGCCTTTTCGGTGGTATTCGTAGGACATAGCCCGCAATGACTGGTAGGACGAATTAAGCAGGTTTTCGATCAGGCCTGCCCGCGTACGGGGCCCTTCAAATACCTGCCAACCTTTGAAATTTGTGTTTTGAGCCGAGGTTACTACTGCATTTGCTTTTTCGTACATTGGTGTTCCACCATATAAGGAATAAGTATCGAAATCCAGTCCTAACATAACATAGACATAAAATGCGAGAATTTGAGTGAGGTTATTGTTGAAGGTATTGTCGGAGTATTCCATGGATTGATAAGGCGTGTACTTAAATTGAATATCGTCATCCACCAGGTTAATTACAACAGAATTGTAATCTGTTCCATAAATCGGGCGCTGAAGAACGAGATTCAGAGATCCGGAAAATTCATCTCCACCCTGGGCTGCCTGATTAATTGTAATAATCATGGTGCACTCAATCTTCTCCTCTTGACGGAAATTGTAATCTGACCATTTTCGTGTATTGATAAATTCGAAAATTGACTTTTCCATCGATTTAAAAACACTAGGATCAACTCCCTGTATCCGATCGTGTTGAATGATTATATTGCAAAATATTTCCTGTGAAAACAGTCCTGTGGAGAACAAAAACAGTATGGGCAAAAGGAATAGTTTGCGTATCATGGTTGAACGATTTACACAAATTCTTTGATGGCGTTTAAAATATCCCCGGCAACTTCTTTCTTCGATTTTAATTTAAATTCAACGCGTTTATTTGTTCTGGTAAAAATCATCACCTTATTTGTTGAATGTCCAAAGCCAGCACCTTCGTCAATCAACGAATTAAGAACGATCAAATCCAGGTTTTTATTTTTCAATTTTAATTGCGCGTTGACCTCAGCATCATCAGTTTCGAGTGCAAAGCCTACGAGCACCTGATTGTCTTGTTTCAATCCACCAAGTTTCTTCAGAATATCAACCGCAGGTTTAAGCTTAATTTGCTCAAGTTGCGTTTCTTTTTTGATTTTTTGGCCAGCAGGTTTTGCAGGCGTAAAATCGGCTACGGCAGCCGTCATCACTGTCACTTCACTCTGTGGAAACAGCAGGATGCATTGCTCATACATTTCATGGGCAGTGGTAACAGGAATAACGTTTATTAACGGATGTTCCACAGGAATGGCTGATGGACCCAGGATAAGATCAACCGAGGCTCCCTGTTCGGCAAATGCCATGGCTATTTCAATTCCCATACGCCCCGAGCTGTAATTCCCGATAAATCTCACAGGATCAACAGGCTCGTAGGTTGGGCCCGCAGTAACCAATATCTTTTTGCCTGCAAACACTGAACTGCTGGTCAAGGCATCTTTCAGAATTTCAAAAATAGCCCCGGGCTCCTCAAGCCGGCCAACACCTTTTAAACCACTGGCCAGTTCACCTTCAACCGGATCGATTAAATGATATCCAAATGATTTTAGTTTATTGATGTTTTCAGAAGTGGAGGGATGTTTATACATGTCCAAATCCATGGCCGGCGCAAAATAAACCGGGCACCTTGCCGAGAGTATTGTGGTAAGTAACAAATTATCTGCCACACCGCCGGCAATTTTAGCCATCGTATTTGCCGACAATGGCGCCAGCAGAAATAGGTCGGCCCAAAGTCCTAAATCTACATGACTTGTCCAGCTTCCTTCGGCCTTATCAAAAAAATTAGTGAGGACAGGTTTTTCTGTAAGCGTTGAAAGTGTAAGTGGTGTTACAAAATCCCTGGCCATTGGAGTCACAATAACCTGAACATCCGCGCCCTCTTTCTTCAGTAGCCTGATC
>JAUXBM010000225.1 GCA_030619415.1 Chlorobiota bacterium | reverse complement strand
GCCATGGTTCCGGTGTCCATCGTTTATAAAAATGGTTTTAAAAAAGATGGTTCACAACCACTGATGTTGTACGGTTATGGTTCATACGGATATAGCATTGAGTCGGTATTCCGCTCATCGAGATTGAGTTTATTGGACCGCGGTTTTGCATTGGCTTTTGCGCATATTCGAGGTGGTGAGGAATTGGGGCGTCAATGGTATGAAAATGGAAAATTGTTAAAAAAGAAAAATACTTTTTACGATTTTGTTGATTGTGGTACTTTCCTGGTTGACCAAAAATTTACCTCCAGCGATAAGATGTTTGCATTGGGGGGGAGTGCAGGAGGATTGCTGGTTGGTGCTGTAATTAATATGGAACCGGCCCTGTTTAAAGGTGTTGTTGCAGCCGTACCATTTGTTGATGTGATAACAACAATGCTTGACGAAACGATTCCGCTCACAACTGGTGAATACGATGAATGGGGAAATCCGAACGAGGAAGCGTATTACAATTACATGCTGTCGTATTCACCTTACGACAATGTAGAAGCGAAAGATTATCCGAACATGCTTGTTACAACGGGCTTACACGATAGCCAGGTTCAATATTGGGAGCCGGCCAAGTGGGTGGCAAAACTCAGGGTGATGAAAACGGACAACAATTTGCTTCTTCTTAAAACCAATATGGATTTTGGCCATGGTGGTGCTTCAGGTAGATTTGAACAGTACAAAGAGACTGCTTTAGAAGATGCTTTTATGCTGATGTTGATTGGGGTAACCGAATAGTCAAAATTGAGAACTAACTTTTTTTTACTCACAGACAAGAAGAGTCTAGTTAACAACTTCTGCAGTAGTTGCACCCGCCACTTCAAGTTTGAAGCCAACTCCGTGAACATTGGTAATTTTCACGTCCGGGTCGGTGCTTAAATACTTTCTCAACTTGGTGATAAAAACGTCCATGCTTCGCCCAATAAAATAATCGTTATCGCCCCAGATGGTTTCCAGCGCAACGTCGCGCGGCAAAATGTCGTTGATATTTAAGCACAATAACCTGAGTAATCCTGATTCTTTTCTGGTCAACCTTCGCTCTTCATCATCATTCGTCAGGAGCATATTTGAGCTGTCGAAATTAAAAGATCCGATAGTGAAAACTTCGGTTGTTTCTTCCTCGAAATCATCACCTGCGTAACAACGTTTCAAAATAGCTTTTATCCTTAAACTGAGTTCTTCGGTGCTGAATGGTTTTGTTAAATAGTCATCACATCCTACTTGAAATCCCCTGATGCGGTCCTCTTTCATGTTTTTGGCCGTCAGGAATATTATTGGCACGGTTTCATTTTGTTTTCGTACGTCACCGGCAAGGGTAAACCCATCCTTTTTAGGCATCATTATGTCCAGAATAAGCAGATCGTATTTGCCACTAAGGTAATATTGAAGTCCTTCAACTCCATCTTGTGCATGATCCACCTGGTAACCGATCATTTCCAGGTAATCTGTTAGTACCATGCTCAGATTCGGGTCATCCTCAACAAATAATATTTTTGCCTTTTTTAGTTCAGTATTCATTAGTTTTTGAGTTTAATAACCTCATTATATTTGTCGCAATTATGTGCAGTACCTTACGCATGAAGATAATTGTAAGGTAAAAATACATCAAACGAAGAGCCTTTTCCAAATTCGCTTTTCAATACTATTTTGCCGTCGTGAAGATATACAACTTCCCTGGCATAATATAAACCAAGACCGAAACCCCTGACATCGTGTATGTTGCCAGTTGGAACCCGGAACAAATTCTTAAAGATGTTTTTTTGATGTTCCTCATTAATTCCAATGCCATTGTCCTTGATCCTGACAAAAATACCATGCTTAACATTCCAGGTTTTTATTTCTATTTTCGGTTTTTCGAAAGTGTATTTAATCGCATTGTCCAATAAATTGTAAAATACATTTGTAATGTGATTTTGGTCGGCAACAAGTATCGGATCCTTCGCATCTAAGGCAACCAACATCTTTACTTTATTTTCTTTAATTCGCATTTCAAAGCTGTCAATCACTGATGACAATAAATCATGCAGGTTCATTTTTTTGTATTTGTACTGATTCTGACCGCTTTCAAGCGTGGCGATCTGTAAAATCTGTTCAACCTGACTTTGAAGCCTTTGATTTTCATCGAGTATTACATTGGCGTATTTATTTACCTTTTCTATTTTACTGCTGACTTGTGGTTTTAATAACATTTCGGCGGCAAGTGATGAGGTAGCTATTGGCGTTTTAAATTCATGCGTCATATTGTTGATGAAATCATTTTTGATTTCTGATAATTTTTTTTGACGCAAAATGGTAAGAACAACGTAAGCAAAACTGATAATCACCACAATCAGAAAAAATACTGAAAATAGCAACCAAATTTCCATTTGCCGCAAAACAAGGCTTGTCTTGGTTGGGAAATAGATGCCCAGGTAATAATCGCCGGGACGATACAAACTTGATACAGAAAACTGGAAAGGTGATTCTAAAAGCGACTCTTCCTTATTCTCAAATCTGCCGGCTACAAATTTTCCGTTCAGTTTGTTATAAATGGCATAGTAATAATTGTCATCAAGATCCATGCTCGATAACTCTTCAAAAAGAAGGGAATCAAGCAGGGGAGGCTCAATAATATCCGTAACATCTAATTTTAATTTTTGACAGGACAGATCGTATAGATGTGCCTGAAAAACAGAATCGTTCTTATGTTCCATCAATTGATTCATAACACTTTTAATTGCTATTCTCACGCTGTTGTCAAACTGTTCCCCCTTGAGGTCGAGTGATTTCCTTACCCAATAAAGCTGAGTGAAAACAATCCCTACCAAAGAAATGGTGACGATTATGACCATAAACAAAATAGCTTTCCTTTTCATTTGAGGTTTTGTGATTCAAAATTAAGGCCTGATTGCCAGCAACTCCTGAACGTTAACACTTTTTTAACAGTTTTTAACAAGACGTTAACAAGGCCCGTGTTTCCGAGCGGTTATATTTGTCGCAAAGTTATATTTATACATTAAATTAAGTTAAAGATGAGAAAAAAAGCATTAGCAATAGGATTGAGCCTTCTGTTTTTCGGAAGCAT
>JAUXBM010000069.1 GCA_030619415.1 Chlorobiota bacterium | reverse complement strand
TATTTCTGGGTACCGTTTCTGGAAAACTGTACAAGGTAACCAATGCTGAAAATGAGCCGGATGCTGAAGAAATAGGTAGCACTGATTTTCCCGTTGGGAATATTTCATGTGTGGCTGTCGGTGAATCAGAAGATGTTCTTTTGGTAACATTCTCAAATTACGGTGTTTCGTCAATCTGGTTTACATTGGATGGCGGGCAAACCTGGGAAGAAAAAGAATCTAACCTTCCTGACATGCCTGTACGTTGGGCAATTTTTCATCCATCCAATAATGAACAAGCCATGCTGGCAACAGAAACCGGCGTATGGACAACCAATTCTCTATTTGAGCAGAATACAGATTGGACACCAGCTATGGATGGAATGGCAAACATAAGGGTTGACATGTTGAAAATTAGAGATGCCGACAAAGTTGTCCTGGCTGCATCACATGGAAGGGGTTTGTTTACCTGTGATTATGAAATAGACATGTGGTGGACCGGGCAGGATGAACTCCAATTTCCTGATGCTCAATTTACGATGTACCCCAACCCGACCACTGATCACCTCACAATTGGTGCTGATTTGGAAACCGGCCAGGTAGTTAAATTATCGGTTATGGATGTGAATGGTAAAATCGTGTTGACTGAAAATATCAGTCGCAGCAAAGGCACTTTTGAAAAGAAACTGGACCTGACAAATTTGAAAAAAGGTGTTTATGTGGTAAACATATACCTGAACGGGAATGTGCAGAGCCGGAAGCTGGTTGTACAATAGTCACCTGGGTATTTTTATATTTGCGCAAATTTTTGTTAGATGGAAAAACAAATCAAATTTAGGGGTACACGCCTGAATTATGTTGTAAAAGGTGACGGGCCCGCAGTGGTATTGTTGCATGGATTTCTTGAAGACCATTCGATTTGGAACGGGTTTACCGGTCGGCTGTCAGAACAATACAAAATACTTGCCATTGATTTACCGGGATTTGGAAACAGCAATGTTTTTTCTGAAAATCATTCCATGCAGGCAATGGCAGAGGCCGTTGCGTGTGCAATGGCGGAAGAAAAAATAGACCAATGTATCATGGTTGGTCATTCGATGGGTGGTTATGTAACGCTGGCTTTTGCGGATCAGTATCCCGCCAAACTAAAGGGGTTTGTATTGTTTCACTCACAGGCGGAGGCGGATGATGCTGATGGGAAAATTAACCGCGACAAGGCGATCGACATCGTGAAAAAGAACCACAAAGCGTTTATAACTTCTTTTATTCCTTTGTTGTTTGCCGAAGAGAATGTGAAGCAATTCAAGGATGAGATAACGGATTTACAAAAAATATCATCCGGTACCTCTCCCGAAGGAATTGTAGCTGCCCTGGCCGGGATGCGCGACAGGAAAGATTCTTGTGAACCACTTAAACAAGTGGATATCCCGGTATTCTTCATCATCGGCAAGCGTGACTCGCGAATGTCTTTGGCGAAGATTATGCCTCAGCTGGAACTACCAAAAAATTGTGAAGCATTGATCCTTGATGGAGTTGGTCATATGGGATTTATCGAAGCGAAGGAATTGACCTACAAAGCTCTGGAGCATTTCATTGAAAGAAATCATTAGCCCGGCAAACAGCCAAATTAATTTTAGAAAATTCAAGCATGCAAAAAGGAAATAAGAAAGTGAAAATCTCTCCGGGATTAAAATTATTTTACAAGACACTTATCGTTTTAGCACTATTAGTAGCTGTAATTCTTGTTCTTGTCAAGGTTGATTTTTCACCCAATAAAAAAGAAAAGAAAGCAATCCGTACTATCGAGATAGATACCAACAATATTGTACAACTAGAGAAATTTGCCGACACAAAACTAAACATGGTAAAGTTTGAAATGACGAAGCCAACCAATACCTACAAGTTTCTTGTAAAAGATATAAATACTGCGGAGGACTACACCTGGAGGGCGCTTAATTTGGATACAACTTTATCCACATCCTGGGAAAGACTTGGTTATATTTACTCACACCTGCATGGCGACCAGGCCTTAAAGCGATATAAAAGCTATTCGGAACGGGGCATCTCAGATAAAGCCGATATCGCAGAGGAGGAGTCGCTTGAATACTTTATAAAGGCCAATCTTTACTATAACCTGGCACTTGAGTACGGATCTCCTGACTCCGCCAATGTCTATCTTCAAATGGCCCAATCGCTTGAAGTTCAAGAATTGTACGAGCAAACTGCCATTCTCATCCAAAAAGCAATGGAAGCCGATCCTGGCAACAGGAAATATGAAGCAGCCCTGATCAGGGCATTGTTGTTCGGCGGACGCTTTGATCAGGCATTGTTCATGAACAAAAATTATATGAATAAATATCCCGAAAGTGATATTCCATATTTAAACCTTGCGATGTACCATTACAATCAAGGCGATACTTTGGCAACTATTGATAATTACGAAAAAGCCGTTTTAAAAGGCACAAAGCCAGAGGCATCAAAGTTCCTGTACCGGTATTTTACCCGGCACGGCGATTCAGTCAAGGCTGATTACTACATTCAAAAAGCGCGGCAGGCGACAATTGATTATGATCCTGAAAGGTACTAACCCACTAGAACAGCCTAAATTTTCGTAACCCGTTCGAGCATTTCGCGAATTAAATTTTCCATGCTCGCTTTATAATCAACATTAAATTTACCGGTGATCCTGTTGGCGATGATGTCGCAAACGGTCATCGCACGATGGCCCATCATACTCGAAAGGATGTAGAGCGCGGAGGTTTCCATCTCAAAATTCGTCACCTGGAAACCATTGTATTTATACTTACTGGCTCTTGCAATGATGGTATTGTCGGTAACATTGAGGCGAAGTTCCCTTCCCTGGGGCGCATAAAAACCGGGGGCTGTCAATGTAATCCCCTTTGGCCAGCCCATACCCAGTTTTTCTACTAAAAATGGTGAGGCTGAACTGGCGTAAGGTTTCGGCAAATCATTCTCCCAATCCATCTGATTGATAAAACTGGAGGTCATTTCCCGCTCCATGGCGAAAGGCCCCTGTTCGTAAAAGTAAGCCAGGCCATCAAGCCCCAGTGCATATTGAGAAACTATGTATGAATTAGTAACAGGAATTTCAGCCTGAAGTCCGCCTGACGTCCCAATCCTTATCAGGTTTAATGAGGTGAGTTCTGCTTTGGGTAATTTCGTTTCAAAATCGATATTGAATAAAGCATCCAGCTCGCTCACCACAATTTCAATATTGTCGGTACCCATCCCTGTCGACACGACCGAAAGTCGTTTTCCTTTATAAGTACCGGTAAATGTATTGATCTCGCGGTTACTCCGGCTGAATTCAATTGTATCGAAAAAATCGGCAATTGTTTTTGCCCTTCCGGGATCACCCACCAAAAATATGGTTTCGGCCACATCGCCGGGTTTTAAGTTCAGGTGATAAACATGTCCTTCCGCATTCAATACTAGTTCCGCTTGTTTCATTATTGGTAATTCAAATTGAATATTTTTGTAAAAATATAACTTAACCCATACAAATCGGAAAGTAATTTGAATTTCCATGAAAGCAGAGATAATTAGCATTGGTGATGAATTGTTGATTGGCCAGGTGGTGAACACCAATGCTTCGTGGATGGCGGCAGAATTGAACAAATGGGGAATTCCGGTAGTTCAAATTACAGCCATCAGCGATAAAGAAACAGCCATTATTTCAGCTTTGGATGAAGCCTCCGAAAGGGCCGATATCATTTTAATCACAGGCGGATTGGGACCAACCAAAGATGATATTACAAAACATGTCCTGGCAAAATATTTTAATTCGAAATTAATTTTCCACGAACCTTCTTTTGAACAGGTTAAAAATCTTTTCAGGGTACGCAACTACGAGGTAACACCAATTAACCGCAAGCAGGCTGAGATACCTGAAAACTGCATTCCATTAACAAATATTCATGGAACAGCGCCGGGCATGTGGTTTGAGAAAGAGGGTAAAGTATTTGTTTCGATGCCCGGTGTTCCTTTCGAAATGAAAGCCCTGATGAGGAACGAGGTGTTACCGAGGTTAAGGGAAAAATTCGAAGCCGGACATATCTTTCACAAAACAATCATGACTTTTGGGATGGGCGAATCGAGGCTTGCTGAAAAAATCGAAGATATTGAAAATAGCCTTCCCGGGTTTATCAAGTTGGCTTATCTGCCTCAACCCGGTATCGTACGACTTCGGCTATCAGCCACCGGAAAAGACGAATCGACACTGAAAGGTGAAGTACAGAAATATTGCAAAGCAATCAATGAAAGAGTTCCTGAACTGGTATTTGGATACGATGACATCACCATGGAAAAAGTAGTGGGTAAGTTGCTATTGGTAAAAAACAAAACCCTCACAACAGCTGAAAGCTGCACAGGTGGATACCTGGCGCATTTAATTACAAGCATTGCAGGAAGTTCGGCCTATTTTATCGGATCGGTGATTTCATATTCGAATGAAGTTAAAACAAATGAACTTGGTGTAAAAGCCGTTGATCTTTACAAACATGGAGCAGTCAGCAAACAGGTAGTTGAGCAGATGGCCATAGGTGTTCGTGAAAAACTGAATTCCGATTACAGCCTGGCCACTTCCGGAATAGCAGGTCCGGATGGCGGAACAGAGGAAAAACCGGTGGGCACGGTTTGGATCGCTTTGGCCAGTAAAGATGGTGTTAAATCAAAATTGTTAAACCTTGGTGAGCATCGCGGCAGAAACATCAGGCGGTCTGCATTGGCCGCATTAAATATGCTGAGACAAGAATTGATTACTGATCAGACAGACTGTTGCGACAACCAGTAAACAAAGGAAACCACTATTAATTGCAGTACTAACATTTTAATCAGTTGGGTTTGAACTGATGAAGATACAAAATAATAACCGAAACCGACTTGTTTCAGTAGTTAAGGTTTGCAAGCGCAGACGCTTGCAACGGGCATAGTATTAGATGGCTGCGCTTTGCGTCTGGATTTTCCGGTCAATCTTTTTAAATAAGCCTTGAAGCACTTTTCCCGGGCCCACTTCGGTAATATTATTGGCTCCGTCTGCAATCATATTTTGCATGATGCGTGTCCACCTGACCGGTGATGTTAATTGTGCAACTAAATTTGTTTTAATGATCTCAGGATCATTTACAGATTGGCCTGTTACATTTTGATAAATAGGGCAAATTCCTTTGCCGAACTTTGTGGAATTGATTGCTCCTGCCAGTTCAGTACGGGCCGGTTCCATAAGCGGTGAATGAAATGCACCTCCCACTTTTAATATCAATGCTCTTTTGGCACCTGCCCTGGTCAATTTATCTACAGCCTCTTCAATACCACCAACAGATCCCGAAATTACAATTTGCCCCGGACTGTTATAATTTGCAGGAACTACGACATCCTTGATGCCGGAACAGATGCTTTCTACAACATCATCATCCAACCCGATAATTGCAGCCATAGTAGATGGTTCCAGCTCACAGGCTTTTTGCATGGCAGCAGCACGCTTTGTAACCAGTTTTAATCCATCTTCAAACGATAAGGTTTTATTGGCAACAAGTGCCGAAAATTCACCGAGCGAGTGCCCGGCGACCATATCTGGTTTGAAGTCAGGCCCAATTAACCTTGACAGAATAACCGAATGAAGAAAAATGGCAGGCTGCGTAACCTTGGTTTGTCTCAGGTCCTCTTCGGTTCCTTCAAACATCACATCTGTGATTTTGAATTTGAGAATTCCGTTGGCTTTGTTGAACATATCCTTTGCTTTGGATGATGAGTCGAACAAGTCCTTTCCCATTCCAACATACTGGGCTCCCTGACCGGGAAAAACGTAGGCATTCATAAATGAATTTTTTTTGGTTAACCAGGCCTTAACGACGATTGCCGAAAAAGCGAAGTAAAAATAGAAATAAATTGATAAAGTCGAGGTAAAGTGTTAATGCGCCCATGATGGTTAGTTTACGGGCATTTTCGGTTTCTCCGGTGACTGAGGCGCCAATCCTTTTCAGCTTTTGAACATCATAAGCTGTCAGACCCGTGAATACCAATACGCCAATAAAACTGATGATGTAATCCATCATTTCGCTCCGCATAAACATATTAATAACGCTGGCGATAATAATACCGATCAAACCCATAAACATAATGCTGCCGAACTTTGAAAGGTCAGTTTTTGTGGTGTAACCTACAACCGCCATCACACCAAACATTGCCGAAGTAATAAGGAATGTTTTAGCAATGGATGCGCCGGTATAGATCAGAAAAATAAAACTCAGGCTGGCACCCATTAAGATGGAATAAACCACAAATATCAGCACCAAAGAGGAAGCAGATAATCGCTGATACCCCATTGCCATCAAAAGAACCAGTCCGAGGGGCGCTAACATGACGATCCACCCGGTGCCAGACATGCTGCCGGTTTCGGGATTAATAAGCATGTTGAGCAGACTTGGGGTAGTGGCAAAAAGGTAAGATGTTACCGCAGTAATACTCAAGGCCAAAAACATCCACATGAATACACCCGACAGGAATGTTTTGGCAACAGGTATTGTTTCTTGTTTGGTGTGGGCGATATTATAAGGTCGGTTTAAATTGTTCATTTTCTTTCTATTAATTATTTCGTTCAACAAAAGTTATGAAAGCCTTGCTGTGATCAGGCTGATAAATTCTGATCGGGTTTCAGCTCTTTCGAAGGCTCCTGTAAAATCAGAGGTTGTTGTTACCGAGTTTTGTTTTTGAATACCCCGCATAGCCATGCACAGGTGTTTGGCCTCAATAACCACTGCCACTCCCAAAGGGTTCAAAGTCTGCTGAATTGCCTCCTTAATTTGGGTGGTCAATCGCTCCTGTACCTGTAACCTGCGCGAATAGGCTTCTACCACCCTCGCTATTTTACTCAGGCCGGTGATGTATCCGTTGGGGATATAGGCCACGTGGGCTTTACCGATAAAAGGAATCAGGTGATGCTCGCAAAGCGAAAAAATTTCAATGTCTTTAACGATGACCATTTCGCGGTAATCTTCTTTGAATTTGGCCGAAAGAAGAATCTCCTTCGGATCGTGGTCGTAACCCTGTGTGAGGTACTGAATCGATTTTGCTACCCGAAAAGGCGTCTGCAGCAATCCTTCGCGTTCGACATCTTCCCCGATAAGTTTTAAGACTTCTTTATAATGATATTCTAATTTCTCCAGGTTATCCGGATTGTACTTTTCAATTTTCTCGTATCCAAGTATATCTTTTCTTTTCGACATAAACGATAGTTAGTGATTTTTGCTTCTCAAAAAGGGTGCCATTGCAATTATGCCGGCTGGTACTTTTATTAATCGCCGTAGTATTCTACGAAGTTATTCTCTGTTTCAACAACCTTAACACAGTGTAAATCTGCACCTAACTCTCTAATCGGCTGCTGGAGTTCTTCCCAGATGCCAACTGCCAGATTTTCAGTTGTTGCCAACTTGCCTTCCATGAATTTTACTTCAATGTTAATATTCTTATGATCGAGCTCGTTAATCACTTTATCACGAATAATATTGCTTAATCGTTTGAGGTTAACAAGAAAACCGGTTTGTTTGTTTACTTCCCCCTTCAAAGTCACAAACAACTCATAATTGTGACCGTGCCAGTTTGGGTTTGAACATTTACCAAATACATTAAAGTTTTGTTCATTTGTAAAGTCTTCTCTGAAAAGACGGTGGGCTGCGTTAAACCTTTCCCGACGAGTTATAAATATCATCAAATTAAAATTGGGTGACAAAGATAGGGATTATTGAGTTTCGGGTTTCGGGTTTCGGGTTTCGGGTCTCGCCAGTCAGCAGTCGGCAGGATCCAATAAAACTCTTCGACCTGCCAGCATCTGTTTGTCACTGGCGTTCGCAAACAGGCAAGCTTGCAGGTCTGCCCACACTGTGACTGGTGACTGATGACCAATGACCAATGACTAATGACCAATGACCGTTTACTCATCCGAATACTCCCTCAACAATCGCCGGTAAGTCATAAATACTTGTGCCCTTGATACAAAGCCTAAATATTTTCCATCTTTGATTACAGGGAGATTGTAGTCT
>JAUXBM010000122.1 GCA_030619415.1 Chlorobiota bacterium | reverse complement strand
CTTACGCAATTGAATGTGCTTGATAGTATTTTGCAGAACAACCACCAATTGGCCAAACTGGATTACGAATTAACGGCTTTTCAAAACAAAGAGATGGTCGCTAAAAAATTGGGAGCCCCAAGTATCAACCTGGGTTTTGACTACATTTTTATTGGAAAGAGCGACAACCCGAACCTTGAAGCCGGCATGTCGGGAAAAGATGCAATTGTATTTCCACGCATCGGGCTTACCATTCCGATTTACCGAAAAAAATACAAAGCCATGGTACAGCAAACAATTTATCAGCAACAAGCAGTAACTGAACAGAAAGCAGCAAAAACCAATGTACTGGAAACCCTGCTGGAAAGAGCCTTTAAGGAGTACCGCGATGCCAACCGGCGACTGGAACTTTACGAACGGCAAACAGCGCTGGCACTTCAGGCCATGGAAATCCTGCAAACCAATTATGCCACGAACAACAGCGATTTTGAAGAGGTGCTTAGAATGGAAAAAAGAGTTTTAAAATATGCCCTGGAGCTGGAGAAAGCACGAACAGACAAGAATGCGGCCGTTGCTTTTCTTACGTATTTGATGGGGAGATAGTAACGGGGGTAAGAGTTAGGAGTTAAAAGTTAGTAAAATGAAAATAGAAAGAAAAAATATCATCATCGGAATATCAGCACTTGTCATCGGACTCGTTCTTGGCTGGATATTCTTTGGCGGCTCTTCAGAAACAGCCCCTGATCAAACAGAAATTGTTGAACACAACCACGAAGGGAAAACAACCTGGACATGCTCCATGCACCCGCAAATTAAAATGGACGAACCCGGCCAGTGCCCAATCTGTAGAATGGATTTAATTCCGCTTGACAATGAAATGGACGAGGAGTCATCTGATCCAAATGAAATTCAAATGAGTGAGGCCGGCATAAAACTGGCCGAAATCCAAACCGTAAAAGTACGGACAGGGCAGCCCGAACGTACTGTCTTCCTACTTGGGATTGTCAAACCTGACGAACGTAACATCGCCGAAATTACAGCCCGTTTTGGTGGGAGGATAGAAAAGCTCAGCATCAATTTTACTGGGCAAAACGTCCGCAAAGGCGATAAGCTGGCTACCATATATTCGCCCGAACTTGTTTCGGCACAGCGCGAACTGGTAGAAGCCATCAAGTACAAAGACACCAATCCCGGTTTTTATAAAGCAGCACGTACAAAACTCTTGCTTTGGGACCTTACCGAAGGTCAGATTGATGAGTTGGAGAACAGCGGGAAGGTGCAGCACTATTTCTCTCTGCTGTCGCCCATCACAGGAACAGTTACCAGGCGTGATGTTTCCATTGGCGATTACGTCAAGGTGGGAAGCCCCATGTTTGAGGTAATTAATCTTAAGAAAGTCTGGGTAATGTTTGACGCTTATGAAAGTGATCTGCCCTGGATAAAAAACAGGGACCAAATTGACTTTACGATTCAGTCACTTCCGGGTCGTAATTTTACCGGGAAGGTGAAATACATCGACCCGTTTATTGATGAGAAAACACGGGTAGCAAAAGTGAGGGTTGAATTGAATAACCCGAAACAGGAACTGAAACCGGAAATGTTTGTCAATGGTGTTCTTCGCTCGGAAATTAAAAGTACCAATGACTTGCTTATCCCCAAATCAGCCATTTTGTGGACCGGCAAAAGGGCAGTGGTTTATGTAAAAGTACCCAACAGGAAAAAGCCCACTTTCATGTACCGCGAAATTGTTTTGGGTCCCGAGGCCGGCAAGTTCTACGTCGTTGCTTCCGGACTGGAAGAGGGTGAAGAGATTGCAGTTAACGGCGTCTTTAAAATTGATGCGGCAGCACAATTGTCGGGCAAACCCAGCATGATGAATCCTGAAGGTGGTAAGGTTACTACCGGCCATGATCACGGAAGTATGAAAATGAAACAATCAAATGAGAAAAGTATTCATACTGAGCATACTATGATTATGGTTTATGGAAACTGCGGAATGTGTAAAAACCGGATAGAAGATGCCGCGAATGAATTGAATGGTGTTCTTGCTGCTAATTGGGATCAGGATACAAAAATGGTTCACCTTGAATATAACCGTGAAAAAGTAACTGTTGATGATGTTGAAAAAGCGATAGCTGCTGTGGGGCATGATACTGAAAATCATCGGGCACCGGACAATGTTTATGCCGATTTACCGGGATGCTGTTTGTACGACAGACCAGTAAAATGATTATAACTTTTCCAAAGTTTCAAACTTTGGAAAAGTTGATTAAGATGAAATCAATCACTAAAATGAATTAAACATGAAAACAACAAAACTGTTAACACTGATCTTTTTACTCACAACTGTTTCACTAACAGCCCAAAACCCGGTAATTATTCCCGGCACCTTATCAGGAACCGAATTTATCCTCAACCTGCAAAACGGGACTTTCCAGTTTTATAATGGCACCAATACGACAACAATGGGGGTAAACGGCCATATTCTTGGCCCAACACTCATCATGCAAAAGGGCGATTTTGTGGATATCACAGTAAACAACAACCTGGATGATACCACGACAATCCACTGGCATGGCATGCATGTTTCGGCTGAAAATGATGGCGGGCCCCATACATTTATCCTGTCGGGTGAATCATGGAATCCTCAGTTTACCGTCATGGATAAAGCCGGGACTTACTGGTATCATCCACATCTTCATGAAAAAACCAATAAGCATGTATCTCTGGGGATAGCCGGGTTTATCATTGTGAAGGATGAAGAAGAAGCTGCCCTCGAATTACCCAGAACCTATGGGATAGATGATTTCCCTCTGGTCATTCAGACCAAAGACTTTGACGCTAACAAACAGATTGTTACGCCATCCAATGCAGATGATGTGCTGATGGTAAATGCAACAATCGATCCTTCCCTTGATGTTCCTGCTCAGGTAGTTCGTTTTCGCTTATTGAACGGTTCTTCACAAAGGGTATTCAATATCGGTTTATCGGCTAACCTTACCTTTTACCAGATTGGTACAGATGGCGGGTTACTCAACGAACCGTTAGCTTTAACCCGCCTGCAGATGGCTCCCGGTGAACGCGCTGAGATACTGATCGATTTTGATGGGATGGAAGGACAGGCAGTACAACTAATGAGTTATGCATCTGAATTTCAAAATGGAATATATGGCGCTACCAATCCCGGGATGATGCAGTTTATGACCCTCGATGGTTACAAACCCAATGCTTTGAACGGAACCAATTTCGATATCATTGAATTTAATGTGGTTGCTCAAACAAGTGATCCGGTTACTTTGGTGCCAACAACGCTGGTTGAAGTAACTCCTTACCCAGAAGAATCGGCCGATATCACCCGAACACTCAACTTCTCGCCATCACAAATGGGACCTGACCAGCTCAATCATCCTTTTCTGATCAACGGTACAAGTTTCAACATGGATATCATCAATTATACCATTCCGTTGAACAACATTGAAATTTGGAGCATTTTTAACCAGTCGGCTATCGCCCACCCGTTTCATATTCATGATGTGCAGTTTTTTGTTTTGGACAGGAATGGCGTGTCTCCACCGGCCAGCGAACAGGGAAGAAAAGATGTTATTCTAATTAAACCGATGGAAACAGTCCGGTTCATCACACAGTTTACGGATTTTGCCAATGACCCGGTTCCATATATGCTGCATTGCCACATGCTGGTACACGAGGACGGGGGATGATGCTGCAGTTTGAAGTGGTTGATGAGACAACAGGAATTGGAGATAATGTGTTTAATTCGGATGAGATAGTTGTTTATCCAAATCCATTAACTGAGGGTAATTCTTTGTTGACGATAACAACGGATAATGAAATCGATGGCTATGCAATATATGACCTTACCGGATGGAAACTTGTTGAGAATAATATTGGGGTTAAAAATGAACAGTTGCAAATTAACCTTGCCGGAATCAGCACAGGAACATATTTGCTCAAATTATTTGGGAAAAACTTTTCACATAACGCGAAAATTGTAATAAAATAATGCTTCAGGACGCTTATCCCAATCCATCAAGTTCAGTTGTCAATATTCCTTATCAGTTAAAAAACAATTTTGGTGGTGGGACTTTGATAATCACCGATATGAATGGCCGGGTAATAAAAAGGCTGCCAACTGAAAATAGAGCGGGTCAGTTTATTTTTAATACAGATGATATGGCTCCCGGACAATATCTTTATCACCTTCAATCGCAAAATGAGCGATCAGCAGCAAGAAAGTTTGTAGTAAAGTAAAAATCAGGATAACTCAAAAAGCGAGTTTTATTACAATGAAAAATTCCCAATCAACGCCGGGAGTAACCGAATGTTTATGCATACCGTCGGGAGCATGTGGTCCGTCGAAATAAAAGTGGGTTACGGCTATGTGTTTCAGCCAGATGACTTTGTTTGTTGGAAGTGTTGTTTCAGGATCTACCGGTACAAATTCATGCCGGTGCACATATCCTTTATCAGCATATTCCTGTGCTAACACTGGTGTCCAGATATCGATGGTACCTTTAACAGTATAAAGGAATGCTCCATCATCAGCTTCTGAAGACCAAAATTTAGATGCTCCAAAAGGTCCGGTATTATAATGTTTCCCGACAACTTTATTGGGTCCGGCCTGGTTCCAATAATGACCGGGTACATCTTTTTCCCCATTTGGCCCGTCAGCAGGCCCCATAAAGTAATAATCGTAACCGTCAATTTCAATAATAATGCCGTGAACAAATCCTTTCTTGGCTTTTAATTGTGCGTCAGTAACTGAATTTGAAATTAAACTTCAAAATTCAACCTTAATTATGAACCAGCGACAAAGTATGAAACAGAATGAAGTATCCACAATCACGAACTTATCAGGAAGCGTTATATTTGTTCCAACTCAATGAAGGAAAAAGACAAATCCAGGGATTCAGCCCTCAACGTACAGAAAGGCATTGACCAACCATCACAGCTGAATCCGGCTTTGGCAAAAGGCTTAAAAAAATTCAAAAAGGAGAAGCCGACAGTAGAAAACTATCTGGAGGGTATTTTAAGGGGTGACCGGAGTTTTCTGAGCCGTGCAATTACACTTATTGAAAGCGCCCGGCCCGACGACCAGGAAACAGCAAGACTGCTGATCAATGCATGTTTGCCTCATTCCGGAAAATCCATCAGGCTTGGGATAACCGGTGTTCCCGGAGCCGGAAAAAGTACTTTCATTGAATCTTTTGGAATGTATTTGCTGGAGCATGATCATAAAGTGGCGGTGTTGGCTATTGACCCCAGCAGCCAGCGTTCAAAAGGAAGTATCCTTGGCGACAAAACACGGATGGAGAGTTTGAGTGTCCACCCAAATGCTTTTATCAGGCCATCTGCAAGTTCGGGTACATTGGGTGGTGTTGCAAGGGCAACCCGGGAAGCGGTTATTTTATGCGAAACTGCGGGCTTCGATCTGATTATCATCGAGACAGTGGGTGTTGGACAATCGGAAACAGCTGTATCTCAGATTGTTGATTTTTTCCTTTTGCTGATGTTGGCCGGTGGTGGTGACGAATTGCAAGGGATCAAACGCGGCATTATGGAAATGGCCGATTTGATTGTTATCAACAAAGCCGATGGGGACAATGTAAAAAAAGCGGCCCTCTCCAAAAATGAATATGAGAATGCCCTGCACCTTTTTCCGTTACTACCCAATGGCTGGTCGCCGAAAGTACTCACAGCCTCCGCACTCTACAGTAAGGGCCTTGAGGAGGTTTGGGAAGTGATCGTGGCGTTTTTGAAACTCACCAGAACGAATGGATTTTTTGAAAAACACCGCCAGTCGCAATCCATTCAGATATTGCACGATACCATCATTCAAAACCTCAGCGGCGGATTTTTTGACAAAAAAGGAATGAAAAAAGCAATCGCTAATTATGAAACGCTCATCCTCGAAAGCAACATCTCACCCTATGAAGCGGCACAATCACTCCTGAAAAAATATTTT